>JAHFDY010000103.1 GCA_023248735.1 Myxococcales bacterium | reverse complement strand
TGACGGCATTGCCAACGCACGTGACTTTCAGATGGTGATTGCGACTGACTTCGACGCAATCGACTTTCCCGGGAACACCACGTCGCCCACCAACAAACAGCGAAAAGGATCGGGCTGGGAACTCACGTGGAAATACAAGAATCTGATTAGCGGCGACGGCGTCGGCATCGCGATGCCAAAGAAGCTCAACCCAGGACCTACCGCCGCGCGGATTTCGCTTTTCGCGCCGGTGTCACTGGGCTTCTTTTTCTTCCTGACGTTTGTCATCTCTGTGATGAGAAACTTGCGCATCCACCCGATGCATTACTTCTTCGTGGCGTGTTCGTTTTTCGCGTTTCACTTGCTGCTTGCCTACCTCGTCGATCACTTTTCGATTCATCTCGCGTTTGCCATTTGCGCGTTCGTGTCGATCGGTTTGCTCACCACGTACTTTCGCATCGTCGTCGGACCCAGGTACGCCTTCGGTGAGCTCATGTTGGCGCAGTTGGTCTATCTGGTTGGCTTCTCGTACGCGTTCTTTTTTGAGGGCTACACAGGGCTTGCCGTTACGATCACCGCTATCGTGACGCTCTTCGTGGTCATGCAGTTCACCGCACGCGTCGACTGGGCCGAGAAGTTTCGTCCAACACGCGCATCGACGTAGCTCCGCCCGTGTTCGTCAACCGCTAGCGCTAAAACGTTCACCAGCCTCGTGCGAGTCGGTTGCACGCTCGGGTGTTCCGCCAAGCAGCGTTGTCAAAGCAGGTCGAATGATTTCGTCGATCCCTGCGCTTGCAAGACCGCGCGCTTCTTCACATGTCACGCGTCCGTGCGCGCGCCAACTGACGGGATCGATGTGTTCGTAGCGCTTGACCGGAGCGTTGAGCGTCGCACCGCAGGCGTGCAAGATGCTTTCTTGCACCGTGCGCGCGATCGCCGGGCCGCCCATCTTGATGGCCCACGCTACAAACTGCCAAGACAGCTCCGCATGGCGCTGTTCATCGCGCTGGATGCGTTCGAGCACTTGAACCACGGCGGGGTCGGTTGCCATCGTCAGCTGTTCGCGCGCAAGCAAGGCCCCGAGGGTCTCGCCGACGCAGCCTTCTTCTGCTGCGAGGCGCACAATGTCTTCGAAACTTGATACCGCAAACGCGCCGTCGAGCGGGAGGGCAGCCGGACCTTGCGAATGTTGCCCGTAGCGAGCAGCAAGACCGAAGCACATTTTCGCGTGCTGTATTTCGTCGAGGCTCGCGCGCTGGGACTGCATCACAAGGTGAGCGGGCGCGCCGAGAGAAAGAAGATGCAAAGTGAATCGTGCGAAAGCGGCCACCGACGCATGCTCTTCGAGCGCGTCCTTGAGCCATGCCGAGGCCAGCCACTCACGTGTGACGGGATCGATCTTCTCGCATGTGGTCAATGTTGTTGACCAATCGGTGCGTGCCTGGGCGGCCGCCGATCGCAGGTGAGCGCCGACGAGAAATGGCCGACGGATAGACAACATCGCATCTGGCTCAGCGTCAGGTTTGGGTGGGCTCGCGGAAGAGTCTGCATCAGTAGCGCCGTCGGCACCACCGTCAGCAGCGCTAGCGTCGGACGCGGCGGCGACCTTGGGAATTGCGTTCCCGGATTGGGACTATCGCGCGGCATGAGTCCTATCGATGGGATCGTCGCTGCATGGGCGTCGCCGCGTCCGCAGGACAGCTCAACCATAAACGCGGAGCACTGGAGCTCACATGGTCCACTGGATCCCAGCTGAACCACGTTAGGCGCCTTAGTAACCCCTATTTTGGCCGCCGAGTTTGAATCCAATTCCGGCATGGCCCATGCTTAAGAGCCCTTCGCCTAAGACTTGGACATGACAATGGACGCCCCTACCTTCCTCGCCTCAGTCGGCTTCGCCATCACGACGCATGGCGCCGTCGCGGCTCCTGCGCGGGCGTTGCCGTCGAAGAGTCCTGTGTGGGTTCAGCGCAGCGATGCCGAAGCAAACGCGACCGCACGCCCTCGGCTCGATGCGCGCGACGAAGTCGGTGTGACGGCTACGGGGGCTCCTCTCGTGTCGTTCGAAATCGGCAAGCGCGCTGACCAAGTCGACAAACGCGCAACGAAGGCCAAGGCGTTCCGCGGCAAGAACTGGGTCTTCGCCGGCGTGGGAGCCGGCCGTGGTCTCTTCTTCGACGGTCGCGATACGGCTATCGATGTCGACCGGTCGCGTGCAGCGACGAAGGACGACGTCGCGCTTCGCTTTCCCGAGACGGCGGGCGCCGAGGGGCCGCTGCGATCCATCAAGGTGTGCTCGGGTGAAAATGGCATCGAAGCGGTTACATTAGACGTGACCGGCGAACGTTCGGCGACGTACACGACGGGCAACAGCGGTTGTCGCGCATGGCGAAAGGCCCTGGCGTGCCCTGCCGGCTCGGCGATTTCGGGTATTGCGATTCGGTGGAACGATGCGCCGCCAAAGCGTGCGCAAGAAGAGCGCGCCAAGATCGCGAAAGAGAATCAACTGAAAGAAGGCGCGATCGACTTCGTGGCATGGGAGCCACGGTTTGCGGTCGACGTAAGTGCGATTCGCTGCTCGCCGCTGCGTTAAGGCCTGTCGGCGTCCTGTCGCGCGGGAGTGCTCACCCCACGTGCGACGCACTCTGCAAATGGATCGGCCGGCTCGGTTCGGTGTCGAACAACATGATGGCGCACTCGGGGTGCCCATGCACAAGCGGTTGCACCGAGAGCTCGGCATCTAAGGCTTCTGTCGAGAGGGTTAAAAGGTAACTAACCGAGAGATCAATGCGGGTGATCGATCGCGCGTCGCGGGTTTCTGGCAACCGAAAGCGTTCGTTGAAGAGCACACTTGAGTCGTAGTGTTCACTCTCTGCCTTGCGTACGAGGGCGCCCGACCGGGTTTTTGACCAGGCCTTTGCGCCCTCGCGCATCCACTGCCCAAGCGTGAGCGTCACGGTGTACGAAAAACTCACCACCGCCCGCGAGAGGGCAACGTGGACGCCGATGGGAACAGCAATTCCGGCGCGGCCATCGCGAAGGGCTACGTCAAAGGCGCCGCGTTGAGGGAGCGCGCGGAAGGCCTGTCCCGTGAGGTCGAGTGCGAGGTGCTCGTCTTCGGAAAACGTAAGGCGCCCGAGGGGGGCCGTGTGTCGCTCACCAAATCCGACGGAGCGCGCGATACTTCGCCAAACCGGCGGTTGGTGAAGCGACAACTCGCGTCCATTTCCGAAAGAGCTTTTTTCCCGCGCGAATTGATGAGCTGCCATCCCCACTTACCTCCAAAACGTCCCGAGTTGCCGCGGTACCCATTTGATCGGACGCTCACCCGGGCTCTAAGTCGCACCTCTGCCATGCGGCGAAGGGTTTGGATCGTCGGTTCGGCCCGGCTGTGCTAATCCTCCGCGCGCATGTTTGACGCGCTCTCAAAAGGCTTTAAGGCAGCAAAAAACCGTCTCGCGGGGCTTTCGGAGCTCACCGAGGACAACATCGAGAAGGCGCTCAAAGAAGTGCGCCTTTCGCTTCTTGAAGCCGACGTCGAGCTCGGCGTTGTTAAGGCGTTCCTCGCTCGGGTCAAAGAGAAGGCGCTCGGCGAAGTTGTTCGCATCAAAGCCAAGCGAACCTCGGGCGGCACCGTAAAAGTAACTGCGAGCGATCAATTTGTGAAGATTTGCCACGACGAGATGGTGAACTTCATGAGCGCTGACGGCGATGCGATCACGTTCGCAAGCAAGGGCGCCACGGGCATCATGATGGTTGGCCTGCAAGGCTCCGGCAAGACGACCACCTGCGCCAAGCTCGCGCGGCACCTCAAGAAGGAAGGCAAGAAGCCGCTTCTCGTCGCGGCCGACATGCAGCGTCCTGCCGCCGTCGAGCAGCTGATGGTGCTCGGTAAGCAAATTGACGTTCCCGTTTTCAACGTTGAGGGAGCAACACCCCTCGCGATTTGCAACGCCGCCGGTGAGGAGGCCAAGAGGCGCGGATGCGACGTCATCATTTTTGATACCGCTGGTCGCCTCGCTATCGACGAAGCGCTCATGACGGAGCTAAGCGACATCAAGGCGTCCGTTGCCCCCGCCAACATCATGCTTGTTGTCGACGCAATGATTGGTCAAGATGCTGTACGAGTGTCGCGCGGCTTTCACGATCGTCTCGGACTCACCGGCGTTGTGATTTCGAAGCTCGACGGCGACGCACGGGGGGGCGCGGCGCTTTCCGTCAAGGAAGTTACCGGTGCTCCGGTTCGCTTCGTTGGCATGGGCGAAACCGTCGACAAGTTCGAAGAGTTCCGCGCGGACGGCATGGCGAGCCGCGTGCTCGGCATGGGCGACGTCGTGGGTCTCATGAAGGACTTCGAAGGCGTCGTCGATCAAACGAAGATGGCCGAAGACGCGATGCGCATGCTCGACGGGCAGTTCTCGCTCGACGATTTTCTCGAGCAGATTCGTACGATCAAGCGCATGGGTTCGCTCAAAGACCTCGTCGCGAAAATGCCAGGCATGGGCGACATGATGCCGCCAGGCGCAAGCCTCGACGACAACGAGTTGGTGCGCGTGGAGGCAATGATTCAAAGCTTCACGAAGTTCGAACGCCGCGACCCGTATGCGCTCATCCGCGAGCCTTCCCGCGTGAAGCGCATTTCGATCGGCTCCGCCCAGCCTGAGCAAGCGGTTTCAGAACTCGTCCAGAAATTCCTGTTCATGAAACAGATGATGGACGGCATGGGCCAGAACATGGGCATGATGGGCAAAATTCCCGGGATGAAGAATCTCGCGGCGGCTCGCAACATGGCCAAGCAAATGTCCAAAATGGGCGGCATGCCTGGTATGGGCGGCATGGGCGGAGGTTTTCCAGGAATGCCAGGTGGCTTTCCAGGAATGCCTGGAGGCTTTCCCGGCATGGGACAAGGCCTTGGAGCGGGCCTTGGACAAGGTATGGGGGGCTTCCCCGGCATGTCCGGTCCTTCACCGACCGAGGGCATGACAAAAATGAAGTCGTTGACGGACGCCGAACGCAACGCAAAGAAGGCGCAGCGCAAGCGTGAAAAAGACGCTCGCCGCAAGGGCCGCCGCTAAATCATACTTTCGAAGTTACTAATTGTTATTACCAGCTGGAGTGAGCAACATGCGCAGAAAACTGAGTGGCTTGGCCCTAGGCATCGCATTCACCTATCTCGCTTGCGTGAGCAGCGGCAAAGGGCTCTCAGGTGACGACAAGGACAAGCTCAAAGAGCTGACGCTCGACGCGCTTCCTCAGGGCGTTACGCCGCTGTCTGTCGACTTCGAAAACAACGTTCACATTTTGGGCGTGCGAATCGATCCCGAGATCGCAAAACCCGGCACCGACGTTCGCGTCACGCTCTACTGGCGCGCCGATGAAGCGCTCAAGGAAGGATGGCAACTCTTCACGCACGTGCTCGACGAAAGTGAAGATCGTCCGATTGGCAATCTTGACGGCACAGGCCCGCTTCGCCAGCTCCGCGACGAGCAAGCCGTGTTCACGCTCGACCGTTGGGAGCGTGGCAAGGTGATGGTCGATGAAGTGACCTATCGCGTTCCAGACGATGTGAAGGGAGCGAATATCAAGTTCCTCGCGGGCGTGTGGCGGCGCGATGGAAATGGCGCGCGGCTTCGCGTTGTGGCCGGCGCGAACGACGACAACCGAGCAATCGTTGCGAAGCTCAAGACGGGCGTCGCAGCACCAGGTCCCGGAGAGGCGAAGCCTGTCCCGGCAAGCGACGTTCCTGGCTTGGTCGTCAACAAGCTTGTCGGTGAGAAAATCGTTATCGACGGCAAGGGCAACGATAAGGCTTGGGAGACCGCCACCAGTACCGGCGCCTTTGTCGACGTCGGTACGGGCAAGCCCAATACGTCGTTTCCGGTGAACGGGACCGCAAAAGTAACCTTCGACGATACGAATTTGTACGCGTTCCTCGAGGTGAAGAGCGCCGAATTCTATCAGGGCTTCACCGACGCAAAAGCGCAACCGAAGGACTTCACGGCCGGCGGCCAACCCAAGCTCTGGACCAAGGACACGGTCGAGCTCATGATCGATCCTGACGGCGAGGGCGACAACCGCGACTACTTCGAAATTCAGATCAACCCGCAGAACAAATTGTTCAAGAGCCACTTCGAAACGCGCCAAATGCCGAGTGGCGGCGACAATGGTCCCTTTGGGCACGAGGACTGGGACGCGCAAATCAAGAGTGCCGTGTCGGTTCGAAAAGACGGCGACAACAAGGGGTACGACGTTGAGCTCGCGATTCCTTGGACAGCCTTCGCGAAGGGCAGGCAAGGGGTGGCACCAAAGGGCGGCGAGAGCTGGCGGTTCAACTTTTACGCGATGAAGGAGAACGGCGGGGTTTCATGGTCGCCCATTTTGGGCAAGGGCAACTTCCACTTTGCGCCGCGTTTCGGGCGCATTGTGTTCGGAAAGGCGGAGCCCGTCCCATCTCCCTCTGCCTCACCTTCGGCCAGCGCCGCGCCCGCTACAAGTGCATCCGGGAAGAAGCCGGGAAAGAAGCCTCTACTGAAGGAGGAACCGCTACCGCGTGTGAGGCCGGCCCCGCCAAGTCGGCTCGAGCCACCGCCGGGCCATTGATCAATCCCCGAGTCCTCTGCATCTAAAGCGACGATGCTGCAACGTTCCCATGAGCGCGTAGGATTTGTCCTCGCCGTTGTCGTCATCGTCTTTACGCCCCTTTGTATTGGCGCGCAGCACACGTGGGTGCTGCTCATTGCAACCGTTCTTTCGGTACTGAGCGCGGCACTGCTTTGGGGGAGCGCGCGGCCGCGGGCGGTTCGTCAATCCGGTTCATTGCTGGTGTGGCTCGCTGTGGGGTTGACGGCGTTCACGCTCCTGCAGGCCATGCCGCTCCCCGTTCCGCTCCTGAAAGCGATTGCCCCGAAGTCGGCAGATGTGTGGGAGCGCGCGCTCTCGCCGCTTCGGGAAGGGGTTGCTTGGGGAACCTTGTCGGTTGACCCTATCGCGACCCGTATTCAAGCGCTGCGCGGCGTATTGTATCTCTCGCTGTTACTTTCGTGCCTTCGCATCGCGACACGGCGAGAGGGACTCGAGAAGCTCCTCTGGGTGCTCACGTTAGTGGCGCTCGTTCTCGGCGTGAGCGCCGTCGCGCATCCGCTGTTTGGTCTAACGCGCGTATTTGGTCTCTACGAGATTCTGAACCCGGGGCTATTGCGTCACGTCGCGCCTCTTCCGAATCCGAACCACCTCGCGGGCTATCTCAACGTCGGCATCGCCACAGCGATTGGCCTTGCGATGCATGGCGATTCCGGCAAGCAGCGTGTGATCCCGGTCGCGATCGCGGCGTTGCTCGTCGCCATTCAAGTGTGGGTAGCGTCGCGAGGCGGCGTTGTCAGCATGGTGCTCGTGGTGCTCGCCTCAGCGTGGGTCCACCGTCGCGCATTCACGCGGGTTCATCGCGGAACGGCGTTTGCGCTCGCGGGGCTTACGGTTATCACAGCGGTGTTTGTGGTGGCGCTCACGGACGACGCTCAGAGCGAGTTGCTCGATGCGGACAGCGGAAAGTTGCGGTCTTTTGTGGGCATGCTTCCGGTCATCCGGGCATACCCGGCTTGGGGCGCGGGAAGAGGCGCGTTCGAGTCAGCGTTCGCGGAGTATCGCGCGGGAACTGGTCACGTGGTGTTTGCACAACCAGAGAACTTGATCATCCAATGGCTCGCGGAGTGGGGACCGTTTGTCGGAACTGCATCCATGCTGCTCGCGGTGTCCGCGCTTCGCCTGCGCGAGGTTATGGCGAGACCTGAGGTTGCGCGTGGTGCTTGGGTGGCGCTCGCTTCCGCATTTGTGCACAACATGGGCGACTTCAATTCCGAAGTGCCAGGAGTCATGGTTGCATTTGTCGTTTGTGCGGCGTGTGTCACAGCTGGCGTCGGTGCTGAGGAAAGTCACATCACGCGGTGGTCGAACAGGCCAGGACGCGTCGCGCTATTTTCTGTAGCCCTCTTGCCGCTCGCACTTCTCCTCGGCGTCTCTACTTTGGGTAAGAGTCTTGACGAAGATCGCCGCGCGCTTCGCATGAGAGTCGACGCTCGCGAGCCGAGCGAAACGCTCGCTCCGGCTCTTCGAACGGCCATGTTGCGACACCCAGGTGAGCCGTTCTTGCCCTACCTCGGTGCGCTAGACGCCTACCACCAAAAGAAGCCCGTGGTTCCCTGGATCGGTCGCACACTCGAACGCGCACCAGTGTACGGTCGCGCGCATTTTGTACTCGCCAAGGCGCTGTTCTTTTCGTCGCCGTCGCAAGCGCGATTGGAATACCGCCTCGCCGTCCAGCAAGACGGGTCGCTCGTGGACTCCACAGCCGCGGAAATAGAGCCGCTCATTCAGAGTTACGATGATGCGCTCGAGCTGTGCCCAGAAGGCGCGAGCGGTGCGCGTCTGATCGACCAAATGAGTGGACGTATCGAGTTACGCCTGCCGGCTACATCGGAGCGCCTTGACGTTCGGGTGCTCGCACAGGCGCCAAAGTCGCTTGGAGCGTTGGAGCGACGCGCGCAGCACGCGTACCACGACCTAGCCGATCCCGAAGGCGCACCTTGGTGTGCAGATGTGGCGACTTGCGCCGGCCCCGGCCTTGACGCGGCATCGCGGATACAAATCATGCTGCCAACACAGGCGTTCGGCTACGTGGCAATGGCGCGGATTCTGGCCAATCAAGGCAAGGCCGCCGAGGCTTACCGAACGCTCGAGAGTTCCAGCGCAAGCGACTCGGATGTGCTTGTGCATGAAATCGCATCGATTGCGCTTCAGACGCGCGACGAGGTCAAGATCAGGAGCGTTCTCGAGCGCATAAGACGAGCGGCGTGCGATGGCGGCGCGTCGTGTGTCGAAAACCTGATGTACGCAGCGCGCATCGAGGGAATGCGCGGTGATCAACTAGGGGTGCTCGCGTTTTGTCGTCGCGCCCGATTCGTCGCTCCGGCTCAAAGAAAAGCTGTAGAGTGCATTGGTCAATCTGCCGAACAGTTGCGCCTGTTTGCTGAGGCCGCTGACGCCTACGATTGGCTCAGCCGTAGGTTTCCAGCCGAAATGCAATGGGCCGGTGCGGCGGACCGCGCCAAACAGGCCGCTGCGCGCGAACGACTAGGAACGCTCCATTAATCGTACTTGGGCCTGTGCTCCTGCGGCGCTAACTTGGCGCGATGGATTCGCTGCAAGATGCGACGGCACCACAGAGTGGTGGTGCCTTTCTCGGTTGGGTATCGAAGCTTGTTCACGATCATCGCGCGAGGCTGATCGGCATCGCGCGAGGCGAGGGCCTTACAGGTGTCGACGCTCTCGACTGTGCTCAGGAGGCGTTTCAGAGTTTTCTCTGCCTCCCGCAGGCGCGGCTCCTTGTGGGCCTCCCCGACGATTCCGCGAGAATATTGACCGTTCTCACGCGGAATCTTGCGAGAAACGGAAGGCGCAAACATCACCGTTCGAGGCCACACGACTCGAGCGAACTCACGGTCGATGCCATTGCAGCTGACGACGCGAGTGCGGACGATGTCGTGGCGCGTGCCGAGGAGTACGCGACGATGGTCGGGTGCCTTCACACGCTGACCGAGATTCAACGTGCCGTGGTGACGCTTCGTTTGGTGGACGACGTTGCGGGCGAAGATGTTGCGAAGTTTCTCGACACCACACCGGGCAATGTGGCGATCCACCTCTTCCGTGCGAAGCAAAAGTTGCGCGCTTGTCTGTCGTAAAAAAAAAAGAGGCGTGAGCCTGTAACGAGCAGCGGGATGGGCACCTACAGGGGAGCGAGGCTGGTCACTCAGACCGGCTCGCTTCACCGAAAAAGAGGAGTTGCGCCATGACTGTCAAGTTGCTTGTTGTTTACCCACCGCCAGCGAATCCCGAATCATTCGACAAGCTCTACCGTGAAGAGCACATCCCGATGGGGCAAAAAAACCTCGTGGGCGCAACCAAGATTGAGACGGTTCGCGTTCTCGGCGCTCCGGTTGGCACACCGACGATCTATCAGATCTCCGAAGTGACCTTTCCGTCCCTGGAAGCACTCCAGACTTGCGCTGCCACGGACGGGGCGCAGCAGACGCTGGCTCATGCGGTGAGCATATCGACCGGTGGAGGCCCGCAGTTTCTGATCGTTCAGTAAGTGCTCCTTTCGTGTCGAGAGAGTCGCTCCTTGCGGTTGGCGCAAGCGAGCGGCTCGTTTGCTCGGGAAAGTTGCCTGCCGCCTTCACGGTCGGCTGAACTGTTGCGGCGACGTTTGGGTTTGTCTAATTCGTTTGGGAAAGAGGCGGGGCAGGTCATGGACATGTTGTTGAAGGTTCTCGGTGGATCGTTGGGTGTTGTGTTTCCGGCGGTCTTTATTTTTGCCATACGTAAGGGCATCAGTAACTCGCCGTTCGATGACGCGAAAAAGTCGTCGTACGCGAATGTGTTCACTGGCATGACCGCGCTTTGGGTACTTGCGACCTGGGCCGCTTCGGTTCTCGGGCTCTTTAGTTACAAGCCGGGTGATACGATTCCGCGTCTCTTGATTCCCATGTTCGTGCCCGCGCTGATCGGCTGGGGAATGATCGCGAGCAAGGATTTCAGGACGGTTCTTGATCACACGCCGCTATCTGTGCTCGCCGGTGTGCAGACGGCTCGCCTCATGGGTGGAGCTCTGCTTTTGGTTGTCTATCTCGGCATTCTGCCGAAGGACTTCGCGCAGGGTGCCTACGGTGACATCGTGACAGGCGCGCTCGCGCTCGTTTCGTCGGTGTTGCTCTCGAAGGGGAGCGGGGCAGGGAAGGTCGCGTTCTGGGCATTCACAGTGGCGGGTATGTGCGATCTCCTGAACGTCCTCCGCTTGCTGCTCGTTTGCTATCCGATCTGGAACAATGCCGTGCCATCCAGCGCACCGGCGGGTGACTTCGCTCTCGTCATGCTGCCCGCGCTCGCAGCGCCTGTGGCGCTCATGCTCCACGCCTATGCAGTCCGTAACGCGCTCGTCGGCGTCTCGAAGTAAGCCGCTCTTATCGAAGCTACTTCCTCTTATCCGAAAAGCGAGAAGCGCCTCTCAAGAGTTCTTGGGAGGCGCTTTTTTTTCTGTGCACTGTCGACAGTGCTTAGCGCCGTCGACGCACCCAGAGCATTGCTACGAGGAAGAGGAAGATCTCGGACGCGCCCGGTTTGTGCGAACCGCTGGTCGAGCAGTTACAACCACTCGGTGAGGAAGGTTGCGGCGCCTTGGCGGGAGAGACGACGAGCGCGACGCGTGCGCTTAGATTTCCCGAATCGTATACTTGTAGAACGAGTTCGATGCTCTTCGACTTGTCGGCGGGTGTGAAGGTTGCCGTAGTCGAGGCAGTCTTTCCGCTCAGCAACTCGTCCTTCAGGGAGGTAAGCGTTGTCTCCCCTTCGATTCTCCAGCCAAGCGTGAAGTGGTCGAGGGCGAGGTTGTCATTCGCGTCGACGCGAATATTAAGATCCTTGTCGGCGTAGGTTGCGCTGAGCGCGCCCGTTGGTGGCGCGTCGTCGCTTACAGCAAATTCACTCGAAAACGTTTCCGCGCACGCACCCACTTGACTGATCGGTCTCACCACCACCCGGTAGACGCGGTTTGCGAGAAGACCATCCGTGTTGAAGGTGAAAGTTGTCGTGGTTGTTTCGCGGAATGGCGGGCTCCAAACCGGTAGGTTGTCGGAGTTGACGAGTCCCACGTCGTATTTTGTCGCGCCCGGTGTGGCGGCCCAGCTGATGGCCAGCGTCGCACCGGCGGTGAGTTTGTTTGCGGTCAGGCCGCTGAGCGCGATCGCGTCGACTCCGCCGCATCGCGGAACATCAAGTACGTGAACGAATCCGTTCGTCGTGGTGACGAGCACTTCGTCGTCGACGTCATCGTCCTGATTGGCCACTACGGGGCTGCCGACGGGTGCTCCAAGGTCAATCGACCACGCGAGGGCCTTCGTGCATGCGTCGACGGCGTAGAGGAACCCATCGGTTGAACCAAAGAGGATTGCTGCGCCTTTTCCGGCGAGGTCTTTCACCGAGGAGATGTCGGTTACTTCCCCCGGCGTCTTGCCCGCGGTTGTCGCTGCTTCGATCGAGTCGAAGAGAGAACCGCCAGCCGCCACTTTCGTACCTGTGCTGGCGCCGGTTTTGCCGTCGTACCAGCGGATCCATGGAGACTGCACTGCGGGAGTTACGAATTCAGCGCCCGTCGCACAATTTACGCGCGTGCCGAGGCGACCGCTGGTCGGTTCCGCGTACGTCGCTTTCCATGCGATGGATCGATCCGCACGCATGAGTTGCACGTCGGTTCCCGCCTGATGCAGAAGCTCGACCTTACCGCCGCCTGTGAAATCGGCCGCAATTGGCGCTGAGTATCCCGTGTCGACTGTCGCATCTTTCACCGATGACCCGTCGCTTGCCTGGCGCACGTATAGCCCCGCATACATCGAGTACCACTCGTCGGTTCCATCGACGTTGAGGTCGGCGATGGTCGATCCGAAGTAGCCTCCGTACGCAATCGGTGGGGCTGACCAGAGGACGGTGCCCGCGCTAACGTCGATCGCCTTCTGCGTAACCGCGGTGCTTGCAGCCTGCCAGTCGACGCCGACGAGCGGTTCGGCGCGACCCGCAACCCGCATGGGTGCAAGCGAAGAACCGGTGGATACTATCCCACCGATTCCGAGAGCGATTCGCTTCGATTCGATTCCATCGGTCGTGCGCCGAACGACCAAATCGTAACCGTCGATGCTCACAAGTTGGGTGCCAAGAAAACCACCAAAGTCGATCACGCTCGAGAGTCCTAAGTCGGCCTCCCATCGCGTCTTTGGCGACACGACCAGTGACGCATCGCGTGCGTCAACTACCGCGCGCGATGCGACGGGCGATGGAATCACGACAAACGGGCCGAGCGCGTCTTTTGAAACGAGCGGGGCGGGTAGCGACGTGGTGCCACCTACAAGTGTGCCAACGATCAATTCTTGCGAGCTCGTCGTGGCGTTCGTCACGTGAAGCGTGCTGTCCAAGATCTCAAGTGCGCCGTAGCTCGTGCCGGTGGCGACCTGAGCATAGGGCCGCGTTGCGCTGTTCACGATGATCGTCCCGCTGACGTAGCCGATACTTGGCGCATACGTGCTTCCGAGCTGCCACGCTGCTCCCGAAACGGTTGCGAGTGTAATGCGATCGAACGCTCCCACACCGCGGAGAGTCGCGTAGGGCGATTTGTCGTGAGGAACGCCGATGACAAGTCCGCCTGGGCTTTTCGCGAGCCGCCCAGAGATTGGCCCTTTGGTGGAGATTGACGTGTCGGCAGTGGAGACGGCTCGGTAGCCGACGAGAGGTCCCGCGATTCGCGTGATCGCGCCATTGCGAATGGCGTAGGCACTGAGTCCGTCGGCGGCTGCAGTGACGATCTCGGCACCGGCCACACCGTCGAGGTCAGTTGCGCCCTCAAATCGCGCGCCCGCCAGTTCGAAGCGAGTGACGCCCGTTTTTCCGTCAAGAATCTTGGTTGTCCAGCTTCCTGACGTAAATCCCGAGAAGATGACTTCGTCCGCGCCGTCGCCGTCGAGGTCGCTTGCGAGGTCGGCGGGCATAGAGACTGATCCATCATCCGCAAATGTCGAACGCCATAAGAGCGCGAAGCTTCCTGACGTTGCATCGACCCGGAAGGCTGTGATCGCGCGGGTGCCGTCGTCGGACGCCGTCGTTTTGACCATGAGGATTTCGCGGCCCCCAGCGCCGTCGAGTTGCGCCGCAATTGCAGGAACGTGAGTGAACGTGAATTCCCCGACATTCGGGATCGTCGGCTTGCTGAGCACGGTGCCGTTGCTTCCGCGCAGCACCCTCACCTCTGTGCCATACGATTGAACAACCTGGGTCGAGGTGTCATCCAAGTTGACGATGGAGTCGCTCCCCGCGTGATACGGAGGCGGCGTGCCGCCTGAGGGTACCGCCCAGAGCGTTTGTGGCGACGCAAGGCCCGACGCAAATGAGTAAACACCGGTGACTAATTTGCCTACCTTCGCGCAAAACCCGCAGTCGTCGATGAGGATGTCTGTTTTGCCGTCGCGATCGAGATCCGCAAGCCTCACGCCGACGATGCCGCCAAAATCTGTATGGGACGAGCGCCACGCCACGGCACCGGTCGATCCGCTGAGCACAACCGCTTCGTTGAATGAGAACGCGATCACTTCAGACTTACCGTCGCCATCGAGATCGGCCGCGCCCGCGAGGGTCGTCACACCCAATGATGCGGACTGCCAGAGGATTTGCTGCGTCGTTACGCGCCTCGCGACGGCCTTGCCTCCTGTCACCGAGTAGAAGATCGTCGCATCGGCCGGATCGAACGCGCCTGCCGCCGGAGCGCCCACATACTTGCGCCACCCTACCGTGGGCGTGACCAACGAGACGGAGCCGAGCGAGGCTGCGGTGCGTTGCGCATCGTGACGGGTCATTTGCCACGTGTCAGCGTGGGCGAGTGGCGCGGCGAGGGTTGCGACGAGGATACACAGCGATTTTCGCATCGAGTTCTCCCGGGTACTTTTTGAACCGCGTCTTTGAGAGCGGTAGTCTACGCCCGATTGGTTGCGCGTCACCGGAGTTCCGTTCGAACCATCTGCTCAATGGCGTGCGTTTCCTAAACGTCAACTACGTTAATCATTGGCCGGACCTTCTCTCACTCTGCGGCGTAGCGTGTGACAAGCGGCAGGAAGCGGTTCCTAAACGCACTGAATGAGAAGTGAGCTTGCCAGCGCCGAAAGCCGGCTTCGCCCATGCGCCGAGCCTCGCCCCGGTCAGCTAGCAAGCTCACGATTTGCTCCTCGAGCTCACCTGCACGCGTGAGATCGACGTTGAACCCCGTCTCTTGGTGGACGTTGATTTCCCCTCCAGCATCGTGAACGGAAGCGAGAACTGGAATGCGATTTCGCATCGCTTCGACGTAGACGAGGCCAAATCCCTCGCCTCGGCTCGGCATCGCAAAGGCGGTTGCTTTGCCCCAAAGTTCAGCGATGTCGCGTTCCTCAACGAAACCGCGCACGTGGATCGTGTCCGCTGCGGAAGAGTCGGCCGCACGACGCCGGAAGTGAGCAGCTCCTGGCCCACCGCCCGCTACTATCCATCGCGCATCGGGAACGCGCGCGACGACACGAGGCCAGACCTCGAGGATCTCATTGTGGCCCTTGTATCCAGGTTCGTCGATCCGCGCGAGGGTGAGCAAGGTCGGGGGGCCATTCGTTGAGGGTGGCGAGGGTGGTTCGTCACTCTCCGTACCAAGCCAGCAGACCTCCGCGTTTCGAAATTCCCCAAACGTTCGTTCCGCGCGTGCGAGCGTGTGTTGCGAGTTCGAAAGAAGCAGGTTCGCGTGTTTCAAGGGCGGAATGCGTGAAGCAGCGGCTCCCTCCCACGCTTCGACACCGTGCATCCAACATGCGTAGTGAACGAAGTGGCGAGGATGCAGTCGCGCCAAGCCACCGAAATCGTAGATGAGAGCCCTGCGCGCGAACAGCTCGCGCGCCAGCAGTGCGCCGAATTTGAACTTCGAGCCTCCCGCCGCGCTGACGTCCACTCCAAGGTCTGGCTCTGGGCGCTCGGTTAGCGTCACGCACCGCACGCTTTCGGAAAAGGAAAGTGCCTTGACCATTAAGCGAGCTACAAGCGAAATCCCTCCGTGTCCTGGCCTCATTTCGGCAGAAATGATCGAAATGCGCAGCCGCTCGCGTTCAATTTTCTGTGTGTCTTTGGGCGTGCTCATTCCCTGTGCGCAGGCGTGCGGCGATAGACCGCAAGTTCAAGATTGGGCGAACGATCCAAGAACGAGAGAGCCAGCAGTTCAAACGGCAGTTGGCACAAACCAAACGAGAGGCCCAGGCCGTCGCGAAGACGGCGTGCCGGCGCCAAGGTGCGAATGATCTTCGTGCCGACACGCCACTGTAAGTTCGCCGCCTTGCCCAGAAGAGGATGGCAGCCGTCCTCGAGTGGATCGTCCATGAAAACAAAGACAGGCTGGATCATCACACGCTCGAAGCCGAGGCGGCGAAGCGTGTCGTCGTATGTTTGGAGTGACCTGCGACGCACGTGCGGAAAAGGGTCAGTGTGCGACGGATTGTCAGGAAACTTGTCGGTGAGAACAAGGTGTCCGTCACGCGCAACGACGTTCGCCAAATTCGCGAGTGCTACCTGCCAACGGGCGTCATCCACGATGTGGTAGAGGACGTCGATCGCGAGGACCAAGTCGCTCTGGCCGCTTGCTGCGCCATCCACGCCAAGATCTGCTTGCCGAAGCTTGAAAGACGGAAATCGTGCTTGCGCTGCCTTCACCGCGTCGGGTGAAATGTCGAGGCCTGACACCGCTAGGGCGCCACGTCGCGCCCACTCCGCAAGGTAAAAGCCGACGCCAAACGCCGCTTCGAAGACGCGCGTTCGCCGCATGTCGACCGAGAGGGCGCGCAACACGCGGTCGAGCGCGTGGAGGCGGACGCGATACGCGACACGGTTGTATGCGCCAAGCTCAGGATGCCCCACGCGGGACAGATCGAGATCGCCCGAGATGAGGTTTGCCCAATAGTGGCTTGGATCGAAGTTTGAGTTCTTCATGCATTTCCCGCGTGCGGCAAGCATCGCCTCTTTATGAGGTTCCGGCCTTCGGCTTCCCCCAGTGTAGGAGCTTTAGCATCACAACGTTGCACAGCACCGTGTAGACGATTCCACCGAAGACGAGCGTGAGGTTCGCTTCGATGTTGAGTAGTCCTTCGAAAACGTGTGCCGCGATGAGCTGCGTTCCGTCGTCAGAAACTGAGCGGCTGGAGAAGGCAACGACGACGCGATAGAGGAACCCGAGCAAGAGGCTGCCAACGACAACGCCCGTGTCGCCAAAGTTTGCGTACATCTCGACTGACTGAAGCAAATTCACCGATGTCTCATCGTCGGAGTCATCGAGAAAACCGTATCTGTGACCGAATTCCTGTCCGAGCCCCTGCTTCGGCTTCTCGGGAACGAGGAGTCGCGGGACGAACGACCAAAGGGCATACTCGTAGGTGTCTCCGTTCCAAAAGGGAACACGTTGCGGGGTGAGCTCGACGACGTAGCCAAACATGCTCGTCGAATCGAATCGGCTGCTGGCGCTTTCTTGTACGTCGGAGAGGCCTGAGCGGCCGGAG
>JAHFDY010000102.1 GCA_023248735.1 Myxococcales bacterium | reverse complement strand
ATTGCCTTCTCGATTCTTGCAGACGAGATTCAACATGGGGAACGGGATCCGCGAACGGTTCAAAGCGTAGTGTTTCTTACCGACCAGGCGGCGTAGTGGGCGAATGGCGCGCAGTCAGGGCCTCTCGCGTCCTCGCAGCACTCCTTCGCATCGGCTGGACGATCGCGCGCCAAAAAGGTTCACACCGTCGCTTGGTTCGTGAGGGTTGGGCGCCTGTGACGTTTGCGTTCCATGACAGCGTTGAGATCGGCCCCGTGATGTTAGTCCGCATCGCAAAGGACACGGGGCTCACGCCGAGTGACCTGTAGCGAGACGAATCCCACCACCGAAAGGACCAAACTGAACGAACCCGCCTCTGCTACCTTGAAGCGCGATGCCGCCAACGCCCACGCCTTCTCCCGATGACGACGAAGCGCCCAGGCCGGGACCTTCCGCACGTCTCATCGCGTGGGTCGTGATTCCGATCGTCACCTTCGGAATTTTCGTGCTCATCGTGATTGGGATGTGCGGGCGATAGGCGTGTACTCCGACTGGAGCGCGAGCAATTTTTTCTGGCAGCACCGCGTCTCATTCGGTGCGCTCTTCTTTGCCTTCGTCAGCCTCGACTTGATCGTCACGACGCTGCGCACTCGCGCGCCCGCCAGCACCACCGCGGTGATCGTGAATGCCTCGATCTGGCTAGGTGAATTGGTGATTCGTCGCGGCTCATTTGCCTTGCGACTTGGGCTCTTTGCGATGCTCGCCGTCCGGGCTCCGATGCACATCGCGGTCTCGATCCCCACCGTGGTGGTTGCCTACCTCGCAGTCGATTTTATCTACTATTGGAAGCATCGTTTTTATCACCAGACACGCATCGGCTGGGCGCTCCACACGACGCACCATTCGAGTCGTTCTATCACTGCGCTCGCTGCGATTCGCCTCAGTTGGTTCGAGGCCGCACTCGACTATCTCTTCTTCTTGCCGCTCGCACTTTTGGGTTTCGAGCCGCTCCTTCTTTTCGCGCTGATCGAGGCCAATGGCGCCTATCAATTTTGGCTACATACCGAGATGGTCGGACGCCTTCGCTGGCTCGATCCGTGGCTTAACACGCCACACAACCATCGTCGTCACCACAGCGTCGATGTGCGCGAGAGCGCGAGCAACTACGGCTCCACGTTGATGATCTGGGATCATCTTTTCGGCACCTACCGCACAGGTGAAAGTCATCGCGGGCCCTACGGCGTCGAAGGCATTCGCGAGTCGATCAATCCGCTCTACTTGCAGTTCGCCGGGCTGATGCGGCTTCGAAAACGAAGAGACCCAGCATCCAACCCATCATCAGAAGGCAAGCCCACTGCGCCACGTTGAGTCGGAGAAGTTGCGTGTGCTCATCACCACGCACGAACTCAACCAGAAAACGAAGCGATGCATATCCGATGAAGTAGTAGCGAAAGAGATGGCCCGCAGGCCTCGGCGCTTTGCGGATCACGAAAAGCACGAGCGCGAGCACGAGCAAGAGGGCGGCTTCGTAGAGAGGCGCCGGGTGTCGCCAGGCACCGTGATTCCACACTGCACACGGAAGCCTTGTCTCGGTGCCGTAACAGCACCCTGAGGCGAAACATCCGACACGCCCTATGGCCTGTGCGACCGGAAGCGAGATGGCCCAACCGTCGCCGGTGGAGAAGCGCACGCCCACGAGTTTCTTCGTCAGCTCGCCTCCGAGATAGCCGCCGATGAGCGCGCCAATGACCGTCTTGCCATCGAAGCTCCACCAGAGCGCTGCATTGAAGACGGCCGCCGCTGGCACGAAGAGAATGAGCCCGAGCTTACTGCCGATGACCGCGCCCAAGAGGCTGCCAAGCCCAACGAGTCCATGGCGCGGGTGCCTTCTGTAGCCGAGGCGTGCGAGCTCATTGCGACGAATGAGCCAGCCCACGAAGAGCGCTAGCGCGACCAACGCGGAGTAACGAAGCTCGCTCGCGTAGTCGTGCACTCAGATCACGGGGAGGGAGCGAGCCTTGATCAGCGTCGGACGCGTGCGCTCGCGAATCGGATTGAGCACCGTTTGTTCAAGGTCATCACGATAGAAGAGGTTGTACGCATCGAAAGGAATCATCCGCTTTCCATCGCGATGCGCGACGTGCACACAACTCTTGCGGATGGATCGCAGGTCGATGGTGTGACGATCCAAAAACTGCATGATGATCACACGAAACACGCGATCGTAGGTGAGGTTTGGCTGCGAGTGCACTTCGGGTAGGCAGCAGAGCAAATCACGCAGCGCTACGCCGGCGCCTTCAGGTCCGTGTCCTGTGGAAAACGCTCGGAAGACGCTCTTCACGGCGGCCTCGATGAAGACGCGATCGCCCTCATAGATGATGGTGTTCTTGCCTGCGTTGATCAGTACGTCCGCGGGCACGTAGCGCGTGAGCGGCTCGAGCTTGTCGAAGTTCTCGCCCTCACCACGAACAGCGTACGCCATCGCTACCGAGTCGGGATGACAGGGCACAGGCACGATGTCGGAGGGCGTGAGGGTGGGGAACTGTTCATAGATGCGGCGACGCACTTCCGAGAGCGTGAGGCGATGTTCGCGCGCGCGAAAAGCCTCATTGCGACCCGAGTCATGGACCGGCTGAAAGGTCACGCCGCGCACGCATCGCTGCGCTTGGGCGAAGCGAAGAATGTCGCCGGCTTCGTTCTCATTCACGCCGCGCGCAAGCGTGACGACGAGCGTCGTCGCGAGGTTGAGTTCGTTGAGTGTGCGAAGCGCCTCGAGCTTGAGTGCGAGGAGATCAGCACCGCGCAATGTGCGAATCGCTTCCTCGTTGAAGCCGTCGAACTGAAGGTAGAGCTCGAAGGCCGGCGCATAACTCGCGAGTCGCTCCGCGAAGGCTCGGTCGCGCGCGATGCGAATGCCATTTGTGTTCACCATGAGATGGCGTATCGGGCGCTTTCTGCACTCATCGAGCACGTCAAAAAATTCGGGATGCAAGGTGGGCTCGCCGCCGGAGACCTGAACGACATCCGCCGTGCCCTCGTTGTGCACAATGCGGTCGAGCATCGCGCGGATGTTGGCCATTGAGCGATGTGTCAGACGCTCCGGTCCTGACGAGGCGAAGCAGGTCGGGCAACGCAGGTTGCAGTGATCGGTGATCTCGAGGACGGAGACACAGCCGTGCTGCTCGTGATCGGGGCAGATGCCGCAGTCGTAGGGGCAGCCGTACTCGGCCTGAGTGTTGTACTTTTCCACCTGCTCCGGCGGCTTGAGGAAGATCTCGCGGCACATACGGAAATACGCGACGTCATCGGAGAGCAGCACGCGCTCGGTCCCGTGCTCGAGACAGCGCTTCCAGAGATAGACCTTGTCGTCCTCGATCAGCTCTTTGGCATCGCAAGTGACGAGGCATGCGCTGCAGAGGGCACGTGTGGCGCCGTAGAAGAGATAGGGGCGTTCACGTCTCGACATGCCTCACCGTAGCCCACACGCAGGTTTGACCTCAATCATCGTGCGCATGGTGCGCGTTGCTAGGCATGTGTCGGGCTCAGCGCGGGCTGATTCAGACGTTGAACCTAAAATGCACCACGTCCCCGTCCCGCATCACGTACTCCTTCCCCTCGATCGCAAGCTTGCCCGCCTCGCGGCACTTCGCTTCGCTCCCCAGGTTGACAAAGTCTTCCCACCACATCACTTCGGCTTTGATGAAGCCCTTCTCAAAGTCCGTATGAATCACGCCGGCCGCTTGCGGTGCCTTCGCGCCCACGTGCGTCGTCCACGCACGCACTTCAACTTTGCCAGCCGTAAAGAAGGTTAACAAATTGAGCAATTTGTAACCCGCGCGGATCACTGAGTTGAGGCCCGGTTCTACAAGGCCAGCGCCTGCGAGAAACTCTGGCCTGTCCGCAGGTTCGAGTTCCGCGATCTGCTCCTCAAGTGCAGCGCAAATCGGAACGACGAGCGCGCCTTCATCGTCGGCAAATTTCTTCAGCGCTGCGTAGTGGTGATTTTTTTCGAGCGCTGCGAGCGACTTCTCGTCGACGTTCGCGATGTAAAACGTCGGCTTCTGCGTTAGCAGTTGCATGTCGCGCACGATCACCGCGGTCTCATTGAACTCCGGCACCTTGCAGCTGCGCGCGGGCTTGCCTTGGTCAAGATGTGGAATCAACACTTCGCAGATCGCTTCGGCGGCCTTCTCAATTGGGCTGTTGCTCTTCGCGGCCTTCTTCGCGCGGTCGAGACGCTTCTGCACGGTCTCGAGGTCCTTGAGGCACAGTTCGAAAGTGACGGTAGCGATGTCCCCGACGGGGTCGACCTTGTTCTCCACGTGCACAATGTTCGGATCGTCGAAGCAACGCGCAACTTGCACCACCGCGTCCACTTCGCGAATGTGGCTCAAGAATTTGTTGCCGAGACCTTCGCCCTTGCTTGCGCCTCGAACCAGGCCGGCAATGTCAACGAAGTTGAACGTCGTAGGGACGATCTTCTCGGCGTGAACAATGGTGTCGAGCGCGGCGAGCCTTGGGTCTGGCACTGTCACCACACCGACGTTCGGCTCGATCGTGCAAAACGGGTAGTTCGACGCTTCAGCCTTTGCCGAGCTGAGCGAGTTGAAGAGCGTCGACTTGCCGACGTTTGGAAGACCAACAATTCCGACTGAAAGCGCCATTGGGGTGAAGCGCCGTATCACGTCGAGGCCCATTTCAGCAAGGTAACTTGCTAAATATGGGCCGCATTTCGGCCTCTCTTCTTGCCGCCGTGCAGTGATGGTAGGTGAGGGCCCCCACCACGAAGGAGAACGATCATGTCGAACATTAAGGGACGTTTCACTTGGTACGATCTGATGACCACGGATACGGCCGCCGCGCAGACCTTTTACAAGCAGGCGCTAGGCTGGGGCACCGAGCAGTGGGGTGACGACGCCGCCAAGGGCTACACCATGTGGACCACGAAGCAGGGTCCGATCGGCGGCGTCATGCTTCTTCCTGAGGAAGCAAAGAAGATGGGCGCGCCACCGCACTGGTTGGCGTACATCGGCACGGAAGACGTCGACGCAACCCTCAAGCACGCGACCGAGCTGGGAGCGAAGGTGTACGTGCCGGTGACCCAAATTCCGAAGGTCGGAAGGTTTGCGGTGCTAGCGGACCCACAAGGCGCGGTGTTTGCGATCTTTACGTCAGACAACCCGATGCCGCCTCACGACATGAGCGGAGCGGGCGAAATGTGCTGGCACGAGCTCTACACAACCGATCCCGTTGCAGGCCTCACGTTCTACTCGACGCTCTTCGGCTGGCAGAAGACGACGCAAATGGACATGGGACCAGACATGGGCATCTATCAAATGTACGGTCAAGGCGACAAAACCTACGGCGGCATCATGAAGAAGCCGGCCCAGATGCAGGCACCTTCGGCGTGGCTGTTTTACACGAGCGTCGACAGCGTCGATCACGCGATCAACCGCATCAACGAGCTCGGCGGCAAGATCACGATGGGACCGCACGACGTTCCAACGGGTGGTCGCATTGCGATGGCGATCGATCCTCAGGGCGCAGCGTTCGCGGTGCACCAGGCTCCGAAGAAGTAAACTACCTTAACTATCAATGGCCGCGCACCCAAGAGAGGGTGTGCGGCTTTTTCGCGCGCGAGTCTTTAGACAATTTGCGCGCGGTTCTCCCGATACCAAGCGATGGTCTTCCGTAGTCCGTCTTCAAACGTTGTCGTCGCCTTGAACCCAAATTCTGCCTCGGCACGCGACGTGTCGAGCATGCGACGTGGCTGTCCGTTCGGGCGATTCGCATCCCACACGATACCGCCTTCGTACCCGCACAACTTCGCGATAAGAGTCGCCAAATCACGCATCGCGATCTCGAAGCCCGCGCCGAGGTTGACCGGATCGGGCTTGTCGTAACGTTCGCCGGCAAGCACAAGACCGTTCGCGGCATCTTCGACGTAGAGGAACTCGCGTGTCGGCGTCCCGTCTCCCCAGAGCGTGACTTCGCGTTCGCCCCGCGCTTGCGCGTCAACGAACTTGCGAATCATGGCTGGAATCACGTGCGAGCTCTCGAGGTCGAAGTTGTCGCGCGGCCCGTACAAATTGACCGGAAACAGCATCACGAAGTTCGACCCAAACTCTTGGCGATACGCTTGCGCCATCACAAGCAACGCCTTCTTCGCGATGCCGTAAGGTGCGTTTGTTTCCTCGGGATAGCCGTTCCACAGGTCCTCTTCGCGAAACGGTACCGGCGCAAATTTGGGGTAAGCACAAATAGTACCGGCAACGATCACTTTTTCGACGCCGCACTTTCGCGCCTCTTCGAGCACATTGAGGCCCATCGCCATGTTGTCGCGAAAGAACGTGCCAGGGCTCCGACGATTGGCCTCGATGCCACCAACGCGCGCTGCAAGATGGAAGACGACCTGGGGCTTCGCTTCCGCGAATAAGCGCCCCGTTGCGTCGGCGCTCGTGAGATCAAACTCATGCGATCGAGGCACGAAAACGCTGCGCGCGCCTGCACCCTCGAGTCGGGCGATCACGAAAGATCCAAGAAAGCCGCTTCCGCCAGTGACCAATATTCGTAACGTTGAGAGGTCCATTGATTACTCGCGCAAAAACTCGCTGGGGTTCAGACCCTCGGATTCGAGATCAGCTTTGACCATGATACGCACAAGCTCCTTGAAGCTTGTGCGAGGACTCCACTGCAACCTTTGCTTCGCTTTTGTTCCGTTACCAAGCAGAAGATCGACTTCGGTGGGGCGCAAGTACCGCTCGTCGAGTTCGACGTGGCGCTTCCAGTCGATGTTTACCAGCGCAAACGCCTCGTCTAGAAATTCACGAACCGAATGGGTCTCGCCGGTGGCAACCACGTAATCGTCACCCGCAGGTTGCTGAAGCATGAGCCACATCGCTTCGACATAGTCTTTTGCGAAGCCCCAATCGCGCTTCGCATCAAGGTTCCCCAAGAAGAGTTTGTCTTGTTTCTTCGCGGCGATCCTCGCGAGTGCTTTCGTAATTTTCTTTGTTACGAATGTCTCACCTCGCCTCGGCGATTCGTGGTTGAACAGGATGCCATTGGAGGCATGCATGCCATAAGCCTCGCGATAGTTAACCGTGAGCCAGTAGGCGAACACCTTCGCGCAGGCGTACGGTGAGCGCGGGTAGAAAGAAGTGGTCTCGCTCTGCGGCGTCTCGAGCACGCGCCCGTACATTTCGGACGAGCTCGCCTGGTAGAAGCGAATGCTCTTCTGCTTCTGCAAGATGCGCAAAGACTCGAGCAAGCGTTGCGTCGACATCGCGACCGTGTCTGCGGTGTAGAGCGGCATGTCGAAGCTCACGCGAACGTGGCTCTGCGCGCCGAGGTGGTAAACTTCGTCGGGCATCACCTGGCTCAAAATCCGCTCGAGCGAACTGCCGTCGGTGAGGTCGCCATAGTGAAGAAAGAGACGCGCGCCGGCATCGTGTGGGTCTTGATAAATATGTTCGATGCGCGCCGTGTTAAACGACGACGAGCGTCGAATCAGCCCATGAACTGTGTAACCTTTGCTGAGCAATAGGTCGGCGAGGTACGAACCATCTTGGCCCGTTATCCCAGTGACAAGTGCGGTTTTCATGGTTGGCTCGTCAAGGAATTAGCGTGTTTTTCGGTCCGTTACGAAGCTTTTGTAAGAGGCCTTCCCAGCGATCAAGCCCTGCGTTTCGCGAGAAGTGCTCGCGATAGACCTGTTGAATGCGCGTCGCGTCGCCCGCCTCCGCGTTGCTTTGATGAAGGAGACTCGCTGCGTGTTCAAGCGAGTCCGTATCGAATTGGTAACCAAGATTGTACTGTTTCGCCCAGCCTGCAATACCGGAGTCGATAGCTCCCGCGAAAAGTACGGGTTTGCCAATGGCGAGCGCCCCAAAAAACTTCGAGGGAACGACGATCCCCGTCCACGATGGCCGCAAGCTGAGCAGATGAAAGTCAGCCGCCGCTAAGCGTGCCGTGAGCTCACTCTCGGCGCATGGCTCCGCCAAACGAACATTGGTATCGTCTCTCGTCACGTTCTCGCGGATGCGGTCCATACCGAATCCTGCACCCGCGAAAGCGAACGCAACATCGTCGCCACCTCTTGTGCGGCATGCACGCGCGAACGACAAGAGCGTCTGGTGGTCGTGCGCACGTCCAAGGGTTCCCGAATAGAGCACCGCAATTTTCGCTTTCCCAAAGAGCGATTCGCGTACGGTCGTTTCGATGTGAGGAGGTGAGGCGGGCTCGACGAGCGCCCACGGCGTAATCGTTTCGTGAGCAACGCTGGGCGCATAATTCTCGATCCGCTTTCGCATGCACGGCCCGATGTCGACGATCGCGTCGCACGCGCGATACGCCGCCCGCATCGTCAACTTTGCTGACGTTACGATCCGGCTGCTCTCGCGCATGATCCCGTCAGCCACGATCGTTTCCGGATGCATGTCGAAGCACCACTGCACGATCTTGGTTCTCTTCCAGAAACGACGAAGGGGAACGCTCAGCGCCGGCGAGAACGCGGGGTCGGTGCCAAGGACTAAGGCATCAGGTTGCTCTTCGCGCAGAAGGCGCACGAGCCACGCGCCCGTCAGCCATGCCGCAATGGCAAGCCGCTCTCTCGGAACGCCTGGATCGAACGCAGGCCGAGGAACGCGGATAATGCGTACTCCTAGATGAGCGCTCTCACGCTCAAGCTGCGCATGGTGATCGCGCGCGAGCTTGTCCGACGTTAGCGCGGTGACTCGCCATCCTCGCGCCGCAAGCCCTGCCGCGAGGTCAGTGAAAATGCGCGCGCTTACGTTCTCATCGGGATGAAAGTACTGATAGGCGACGATGATGCTCGGCCCGCGATTCACGGCGCTGAAGCTACCCGGTTCGCCCTGCCGGGGCCACAATGGCCTATTTGGTGTTAATGTGATCGTCATGAGTGGCGAAAAGAAGGCAGTTGCGCTCGTCGTCTCGGGCAGCATCGCGGCGTACAAGGCGCCCATGGTTGCGCGGCTATTGGTTGCCTCGGGCTTCCGTGTCATTCCGGTGATGACTGCATCTGCAGAACGTTTCGTGGGTGGCGTGACTTTTTCTGGGCTCACGGGCGAGGCCGTTCTGACTTCAATGTGGGACTCGACGTTCGCCGGCGAGATGCACGTCGCGATCGCGCGCCAGGTCGATGTCGTCGCGTACGTTCCCGCCACCGCTGATCTTATTGGGCGGCTCGCAACGGGTCGGGCCGACGATCTGGCGTCTGCGCTTGGTCTCGTGGCGAGAGGACCGCGCATCGTTGCTCCTGCGATGCACCCTCAGATGTGGCAACATCCGGCAACGAAACGCAACGTGGCTCAATTGGTCGCAGACGGCGTTACATTTGTTGGTCCGGTACACGGTGTCGTCGCTTCAGGCGAAGAAGGCGTTGGGCGCATGGCAGAACCCGAGGCAATCGCCGCGGCGATCCGAAGTGCCATTGGCGTGCAGGACTTACAAGGCAGGCGCGTTGTGGTCACTGCGGGTCCGACCATCGAGGACGTCGATCCTGTTAGGTTTCTCGGTAACCGCTCGACAGGAAAAATGGGCTTTGCGGTCGCTTCAGCGGCGGCGAGCCGCGGAGCCAGAGTAACGTTGATTGCAGGGCCCACCCATCTTGCGACTCCCGCGATGGTTCAACGAATTGACGTTCGAAGCACGTCTGAAATGGGGCGTGCGATCGAGGACGCTCTCGGAGCCTCACTCGATCGTGCGGACGCGCTCGTCATGTGCGCTGCGGTCGCCGATTATCGTCCCGCACAGGTGAGCGCCGCTAAGGAGAAAAAAGGTGCCGATAGGATCTCGATCGCGTTGGTCAAGAATCCTGACTTGTTGGGTGAAATCGGCGCAAGAAGAACCGCGCTTGATCGGCCCGTGCTCGTTGGGTTCGCGGTCGAGTCGACTGGCGACCAACTGCTCGCCTATGCCCGCCGCAAGCTCGTCGACAAAAAGGTTGACCTTATTGTCGCAAACGGTGCAGAAACGGCCTTCGCAGGCGATACGAATCGGGCATGGCTTGTGGACGAGCAGGGCGACCGCGATCTTGGAACGCTCGCAAAACGCGAGCTCGCGGACCTCATTCTCGACGAGGTCAAGGCGCGCCTTCACACGGCGCGTTGATTGCTACCCCTTTCGCAGCCACGCTCGGAGGTTCGTGTCCGAATCAACCGCGAGAAGAATCGCGTCTGCGGTGATTGCACTCACCATCGTTCCGGGAGGAGCTACGTGTACGCCGGAAGCATCTTTCCACACGATGACGCGCACGGCTTGGACAACGTTGGGTTCAGCCGGGGGATCGACCGACGCTGCTTTTGCGCGCGCTTCGTAGATGACGTTGCCAGCGGGCGTGTGTTGCTCAAATTCTTCGTCTGCAAAGTTGACGTTCGGCGGCGGAGGCGCGGTCAAGCTGGACCTCGCCAAGGTCTCAGCAAGCGCTGCATCGATCGTCATCGTCGGCCTGTCACCGGCTGGGGTCACGGTGGCGGTAGCGTTCATGAGTTGACGATGCGCGTCCTCTAATTCGGTTGCACGATCCTTCGAACCCGTGGCCTGCGCAGAATCGATGGCGCGTTGCAACCAACGAAGGCCTTCCTCGTGGTCGTCCCTTTTCCACATCGCTTCCGCTGTGGAGAGGCACCATGCTACGTCCTCGTCGTCGTTTGGCAGTGCTGCTGGCGGTGCAAGCATCTCTGGTTCCATAGCGAACATGATTATGGCCACAATCGTCTCGGGATCGCGACCTCCCAATGCGGTTTCTCTCCAAAGCGGGTGAATTCGATGGAACTGATCGTCAACGGAGAATCTTGCGACGTACCGAGTGACCTTACCGTCGCCGAACTTGTAACGCACCTTGGTCTCGAAGACGGCCCCGTCGCCGTAGAGGTCAATCGCGTCATCGTGACCCGAGCCAAACATGCCACCCATCGGCTTACGGGCGGCGACGTTGTTGAACTCGTTCGTTTCGTCGGCGGGGGATGATCGGAAAAGCTATCGCTTCGCTTCGGCCAAATTTCGTGCAATCTGCACGAGTTCCGAAACTTGACTGTGCGCTTGCCGGGTGAGCTCGGCGGCACGCGCGTCGCAGCGAAAGGGCGTTCCAATGGCAACGCCAACGGAGGTGCGCTCCGCGGAAGCCATGCGCATGAGGTGCTCGCCGAACGTCTCGTTCACAAATCCAGCGGCCCCTCCGTAGGCAAGGCCAACCGGGACGATGAGCGACTCGGATCGCGTTGCTGCAACGAAGGCGCCTTGGTGGAAGGGGCGCACTTCGTCATCCCCGTATGTCGTGCCCTCGGGAAAGATGCAAAGGGTGTCGCGCTCCTCGAGGCACCTACTCATCGCACGTACGGTCGCCATGCCGCTAACCGTATCTTGTCGATCAACAAAGATAGTGCCCACGCTGGAGGCAGCTCGCCCTAGCACGGGCCAACTTGCAACGTCTGCGCGTGACACCATTCGGCCGCCGAAAAGGCGAAGCACGATTCCGATGTCTATCGTCGAGCGGTGATTGGATACGACCAGAAGGCCGTTTTCACTTGAAGGAACAATGCCCGTGATCCTCACATCGATGGCGAAAAGATCGAGTAAGGCGCTTGACCAACCCTTGACCCAGGTATCGCGCACTTTGCGCTTGGCCTCCGCATGCGCTTGACTGTGTGCGATTGCGAAGCCGCTGCCATATCCAAAAGTGAGCGCGCCGAATCCGGCGACTCGGCTTGCTCTTCGAATCGGATTCATAGAAACCTCCGGAGCGCATAACAGGCTAATTCGACGCCGCGCTGAAGAAGCGGTCTGGCGCGCCACTCCCCGAGCTTCACTTTGTGTGACTCGCTCAGATCCTGTTCGAAGGAAGTTCGCACTTCAGCAGCGAGTGCAGCACTCTCGACTGCGAGGTTAACTTCGAGGTTCTTTCGAGAAGAACGCGCGTCGAAATTGTAACTCCCGATGGTCACAAAATCGTCAACGATCGCTGTTTTGCAATGCAAGACAGCACCGCGAAGGCGGTAGACCTCGACTCCGTGCCGCAAAAAACGGCTGATCAGCGATTCGGTCGCGCGTTGCACCATCAGGACGTCCGACACGGCAGGAACGAGCACGCGGACCCTGGCGCCGCGTTGACACGCTCGATAGATCGCGTGCCGCATGACGGCGTCGGGTAAGAAATACGAGTTGGCAATGTCCACTTTCTGCGTCGCTGTTTCGACGCGTCGTAAGAACTCTGCGCGAACGCCACGGTTCGAACGCCACGGACTCGCAAGGACCCAAACACCCTTCGACGCTTTGAGGCGCGTGTGTTGAAAGTCGGGTGGCGCTCTCTCCTTCGTAACGTTTCGCCATTCACGATAGAAGAGGGCTCGGAGGTCGAGACCGACGGGGCCGCACACTTCGAGCATGTCGTCACGCCAATCTTGGCCGCCGACTTCTCGCGGCAACCAAGCCTTCGCGAGGTTGAGCCCACCGACATAGGCGCGAGCGGCGTCGACAACGAGCATCTTGCGGTGATCGCGCGTTTCGACCCGAGCAAAGTTGAACCGCTCATCGATCGGCGAAATCGGGTGAAATTCGCAGGTCTTGCCTCCTGCTCGGGACACCGGCGCCCACCACGTCGGGTTAATATTGAAGCTGCCAAAAGAGTCATAGAGGACACGGACGCATACCCCTCGGCCGGCCGCGCGAGCAAGCGCATCCCGAAACGCGATGCCGACGATATCGTCCTCAATCCAGTACATTTCGAGCAGCACCTCGCGTCTGGCGCTCTCGATCGCTTCGAGCATTGCGGGAAACGCAACACGCCCGTTGCGAAGGAACCGCACGCTGGAGTCGCCAACGATTTGGGCTCCCGAACTCACGGAACGCGCTCCGCACGCGAGGTGAGCGTCAAAGGCTTCGCGATGGCGATACCGTTTGCAAGCGCACTCACCTGGGCGTCGGTCGCATCTTGTCGATCGTCAAGAAGGTGAACAAGCCGCTCGCGAGGGTCGGTTTCCTTCAGGCGCAGCGCGCGCCTTGCGGCTGCGATGTCGCCGTGGCCTTGGCCAATTTGCACAAGGAGAGTCCTCAAATGCTCAATTTCGTGGAGAGCGTTCTTTGAGCTGCCGTCGACCTCAATAATAAGCCATGCGCCTGCGCGTGTTTCGTAGAGCGCGCTAGCGAGCCCACCGTCGGTTACCGCCTGTGCGAGCACGCGCGACGCGTCACGCTTGGGCGTCTCGATTGGATAGGCAAGCCAGTTGACTTCTTTGCCTGCGCCGCTGCTGATACGGATCGCGCCGCCTTCGAAGCCATCCAACTTCGGCGCGGTGCATCCCTTGGCGCGAACGTCGAAAAGCGCCTCCGCCCGTGCCATAGCGCCTGTGGCGGCCTCGATCTGCTCGGCACCATCGTTGCTAAGCACGGCGATCGAGAAGTGCATCGATCGAAAGCTGCGATGGGTGGCAACGACGTCGCTGTAGCTAGCACCAAGACCTTCGCGGCCAAACGGGCTTACGGCGCTCGGTTGTGACGATGAGGCGTTCTCAGCCAATGCGCCGAGAAGTAAAGAACGTTGACTGGACGCCTGCTCTTGCACCCATCGCAAACTGCGCTCAACGTCTATTCGCGTCGGAGGTGCACCCCACAACGATTGCGTGGCGAGACTCGTCAGCCTTGATGCCAGAAGGGCTCCGCCCTCGCCCGGTAGTGCGGCGCCGCGGACGTAAATGCCCGCCAGGCCTCCGGAGATCCATGGCTCGACCGACACGCCTCCTTCACGACTGACTCCGAGCGACGCAGCATGCGTTGTCGCAGCCGCAACACCCCACTCTTTTCGGGGCTCATTCATGAGTGGGCACTCGCTCGAAACGACAAGTTGCAGTTCGTGCTGCCCGATCTCGGAATCTGATCGCACCGTGACGGATCGGTTCGATGCAGCAGCCGCGTGACTGCGTATCGTTCGCTCCACGAGCCTGCGCCACGCGCTCACGATCGCTGCCTTCCGCGGGTCGGTCTCCCTCTTCGCGGCGAGTAGCGCGTCTTCGGCCGAAACATGAGCGGCTCTAAATGTGACTTCACTGGATACATAACGCGCAATGCGATCAGTTTCGGATGCTGGTGCTGAGAAACGTACAATCACGCAGTGTCCGCCGACAACGCTGTGCGCGCTGACGCCGAGGAGAGTCGCGCCCGCAGCTTTGAGTATCGTGGCGTCGCCCGCAAGCGATCGCGCCACCTGTCCTCCTGCTGTTTGCACGGGGATAGCAAGAACGGTTTCGTTTCCGATTTGCGTCACTCCCTGAGAGAGAGCGCTAGCCTCGACAACCTCGCCGGTCCTCCAAGCGGGCTCCCGAGCCCAACTCTCCGTAACTGCGCCGACGACACGCGCGTTTCCAACAACGGCAAGGCTCACGCGGCTTGTGCTCCGCGCTTCGGCAAACCACGAGCGCAGCGCTGCCGGTGCCGGATGCTCGAGCCAGCTCCGCTCGGCCGCGTTTGTAGAAGGACGACCTGCGCATCGGGCGATGGCATCGGGTCGCTCGATCGTCGTTGAGCTTGGAAGGGCAAGAATGTCGGCTGTACCGCTCTCGCCAAGCGATCGCAGAATGCCAAACATGTGTGCCGAAGAATCTCTCGCGGAGGCTTCGTCAAGTTCCACGAACAGGCGCCATCCGTCCGGGCCGGCATCAGCCGACGCGCGAAAACCAGCTTTGTCTAACAATAAGGCAAGGTTCTTGACCACCTCAAAGCTGCTCAAGAATGGTCGCGCCGCGTCTGGCGGCAGGCCCGCGACGGCGAGGGCTCCAATCGGGTCGCCGTCGCGAACGATGCGCGCCAACTCCGGGCGAACTCCGTTTGTGAGGACATCGCGCTGTGCCGGAATCGGGCCTCGTGGTCCGGCGCATGCGACGCTCGCGAAGGCAATTGCGATAGCCCACCGAGTCCCTTCGCACCCCGCACGCCGAATCGTCACGGGGCCCCGGATCAGGGGACTAGTTGTTGCCACACCGCGCGTTTACTACGGTTTAGGCGACCTTGCTATGAACGAGCATCTCGAGGCGAGCCTGGAGCTTGTGGCGCTTTGTATAGACCGTGGTGACGTCGATCGAGAGTTCGCGCGCGATGTCTTCCGGCGGCAGTTCTTGACGAAAGTAGAGGTCGGCGAACTGCTGGTCGCGTGGAGACAGCTCAGCGATCGCGTTCTCGACGAGGCTGTGTTGCTGGTTCTCGATAGTGGATCGCTCAGCGCCATTTTTTTCGCAACGAATCTCGCCGACCTCGTCGATCGATTGGCGACCAGCGTGTCGCTTGGTGGCCCGCAAAAAGTCGTGTGCGCTGTTAATGGCGAGCATGGTTAACCAACTTGACAATTTGCGCCCACGGGTGGGGTCGAACGTACGGAGCTTTTGATAGTCAGATCCTACGAGTGCCATCATCAGGTTGGCGTAGATGTCGCGAACGTCTTCCTGGCTCATGAAGTGAAACCTGCGGGTGACCCGCGCAATGCAACGGCACAGCATTTTCTCATAGCGGTCTTGGAACAGCTTCCAAGCTTGCCCGTTGTTGTTGACCAACAGTGCTACGAGTGTGGTGTCGTCTTGCGTCGATGTAGCTTCGTTGGTGAGGCGCGTTGCGTTCATGTGGGGGACATGAGCAGGCGACGTGCCAGGCTTTCTTGAAGCACGATGTGTCGTTGCCTTGTTCGCGGGACGTCCGTCTTTTCTGGCACTTCGTACGCCTTGTGGCGCAATACGTCATGGTTGCGAAGGCACGCCCGACGCTGTCACACTGTTACGGTGTTTCACCTCTTGTTTCGGTCAAAACGAGTCCTTTGCGTCGCAGCAAGCGCGGCGTTTTTCGCCTGCTCTCCCCGCGAGGATTGGGTGAGACCTGCTCACGGACCGTCAATATGTTCCCCTACGGACGAGCGCGGCAGAGCTTCCTACTATTCCGATCGCCTTGCCGGGCACGCCACCGCGAGCGGCGCACTCTATGAGCCGAACGCCCTCACGGCCGCCCATCGAAGGCTCAAATTCGGTACGGTGATCGACGTCTTGCGACTCGACACGGGCGCACGCGTTCGTGTGACGATTAACGATCGCGGCCCGTTTAAAGCGGGCAGGGTTGTCGATCTCTCGTCGGCCGCCGCGGACGTTCTCGAGATGAAGCGCGCTGGAATTGTCGACGTTTGCATCACCCAAGTGGGCGAGATGTGAACCTACCGTCAACCAATTTGACGAAAAGTCGAGGCAACGAAACTCGCGGCATACGCAACGTAGACGGCGCTCGACTCAGCGATTCGCAACACATCCTCGTCGCTGAGTTTGCGGACCACGCGTGCGGGCTGGCCGACCGCGAGCGAGCGCGGTGGAATAACCGTGTTCGGCGTCACAAGTGCACCCGCACCTATGAGGCACTCGTCACCGACGACGGCGCCGTCGAGCACGATACTGCCCATGCCAATCAGCACACGATTGCCAATGGTGCAGCCGTGAATGATCGCACCATGTCCGACGGTGACCTCGTCGCCGAGCGTCGTCGCGTGGGTGTTTGCCGTAATGTGCACTACGGAATTGTCTTGGACGTTCGATCGTGCGCCGATGCGAATCGGAAAGACGTCGCCGCGTAGGACGGCTCCGAACCAGATGCTCGTGTCGTCACCAAGCACGCAGTCGCCGATGACGGTTGCGTTTGGTGCAATATACACGCGTGCGCCCAGCTTCGGCGCAACGCCATTGTGTTCATAGATCGCCATGTTAGTTGTGCTCGACGAGTGGAAGCTTTCGCGAGGTGCGGACCTTGCGAGGGAGCGTTTGCATCACGTCTGACTCAAGCGCACCTTCAAGAGAGTGCTTGTTCGCGCGAGTGATTGTCGCGTGCGTCATCACGTTGGTGAGGTCGAACTCGTCCGGAATGAGCACATGCACGATCTCGTTCCGAAAGGTACGACCCTGAAATCTGCGAAGGCCTCCCGCATTCTTGTCGGTCTTGCTGACTCCTTCAAAGAGTACCAATTCTTGACGACCGACGATTCCGTGGAGGTGCGCCGATCCCTGAATCTCGATAGTTTCGAACAAGCGAGCAAGCCGCTGGGCTTTGATTGCTTCGGGGACGTCGTCGACGAGCTTGAGCGCGGGAGTGTACGGGCGAGGGGAGTACTTGAATCCGAACAGCGCGGAAAATCCTACCTCGCGAACGAGCGAGAGTGTCGCCTCGAAGTCTTCGTCTGTTTCGCCAGGAAAGCCCACGATGATGTCCGTACTCATCGTCATATCGGGCTGTGCGGCTAGAAGCCTCTGTGCGCGTACGACGAACTCCTCGCGCGTGTACCGCCGGATCATT
>JAHFDY010000101.1 GCA_023248735.1 Myxococcales bacterium | reverse complement strand
AGAACGGGCCACGCGGACGCTTTTCGAGAGCTCGAAAAGGCCCGCGTATTTCAGGCCGACCCGTACACGAACGGCCGGTCAGCGCATCTTCGGTCCACAGTCTAGGGCAAGCTGCTCCAGGCCCTTGCGCCTCGTTTCACGGCATTGCTCCGCAGCTTCACCATGCGCGCGCTGCGCTCGCCGAAATTGCTCCTTGAGCCCGCGGCAAACGACTTCAGGCGGCGGGTCTGCTGCGCCGGGCGCATCGGGAGGTGGATCGGCAGCCCCAGGGTTTCCTGCGGGCGAGGATTTTTCGCAGTGTTTTCGCATTTCGTCAAGTTTGTGGACGAAATTGAGATGGCGCTCCTGGGCATCGGCCAGGCACTTAAGACCCATCTGGTTGATGCGTTCGAGTTGCGCGTTGCACTTCGGCGCACCCGTATCGGCGGCCGTCAGCGCCAGCGCCTCGGCCTCCGTCACACCGTCGCTGTCGCCGCCACTCTCACTCGGCGCGCTCGAACAAGCCACGGCCAAGGAACAAAGCACAAGCGCGCTCGCAATGTAGATTCGATTCATGGGTTCCCTCCAATTGGGGGTTTTCAGTCTGTAAAACGAGCAACGCGCCGCGCGCGCATCACCCACTGTCGCTTTGGACAGATGTTCTCAGCGTTCCCGGAAAAGTGGCCCCGCGCAAGCACAGCCGCAAAACTCGGTCGCAGAGTATCGCACTCAACCGCGAGTCAGCTTACCGTTTGCGCTTCTGAAGTTCGGCGCGCGCCCACTTGTCGACTTCATCGTCCGCAACGTGACTTGCGATCTTGCCAGCAGTCACGAACGCGAAGCTCGGGCAAGTTGACGACGCCGCAAACTTCCTCTCCGCTATGACGCTCGCCGTACGACGGTCGTAGATTTTGACCTCCGTGTCGAACATCTGCAGCGTCGCCGGTTTGTCGTATCCGGTGCACGGCTTCTCGTGAGCCGGCACTTTCTCGGTCTCTTCTATCGCGATCCAGTCGATGTCCGAAATGGTCTTCGAGCTGCCGAGAAGACGAACTTGGTGTGACCCTTTGACGACGACGATACCGTCAAGTGGCCCCGGCTTCTCGGACTCATTTGGGAAGGTAACTGGACGGTCAATTATCTTGCCGAACCCCTTAGCGAGAGCACCGCGAACACCCTGAGGCGGGAGCTTTTCTTCGAACGCTTCGTAATTGGGAAGATCGAGCGTGAACGAGAGTCCAAGATCCGTTTCCTTCCCGATGGCTTCTTCGGCGGGGGCCTTCGCGAGCGCTTCGACGATCGGCACTTTGGTGTGCCAGCCGCTCGTCGTAAGCGTCGTCGACTGTTTGCCCATCACGATCTTCGTGCCCACCGGCAACGAAAAATGAGCGCTCACGGTCCAGGGATCGTCCGACGAATTTGCGGTGCTACCCGCAAAAAAGGTCGCTTCGCCAGAAACGCCCTCGATGTTCATTTTATAGTTCGTTTCCCACGTTCGCTTTGGTGCGGGCTTCTTCGGACCCGCAGGGACGGCTTTCGCCGATCCAAACTCATAGGGCGCAGGCGGCCGCCTTTTCCTGCAACCCCCGAGCAGCGAGAGAAAGACCATGACCGCAATGGGAAGCAATCTTCGTGACGTCATCGACTCACGCCGCAGCACCATGACACTCCTTAAACAGTTGCCCACTTCCGCAAGGACATTCGTCTCCACTCTGCACCGCTGGCTGCGCTGCTTCTCGCGGCATGAAGCTCATCTCGCCTTCATCGCCCGCGGCAACCTCGCCACCGTGCTGCATGACCAGCTCGTTCATTCGCGCCTGCTCGAGCTCTTGATCCTCCCGCATCATCGACTCGATGTCGCTGTCGCGGAACTCGCCAGCTGAAAACAGTTGCGTACAAACTGCGCTTCGCAAGCTCGCCATCATGTTCACGAAGATCTCGAAGCCTTCCTTCTTGTACTCTTGCTTCGGATCGCGCTGCCCGTACCCGCGAAGACCAATCCCGTCTCGCAGATGCTCCATGTTGGTGAGGTGATCGACCCACTGCTTATCGATTTCGCGCAGGTACAATTCAGCAAATCCGCGCATCAATTGACGCGTATCCGTACGGTTCTCTTTGACGACAAACGACTCCTCTGCGGTTCGGTAGAGCACCTTCGCAATCTGCTCAACGTCCGTCAGATGCAGAACCGCCTCTGGCGCCGCGACGCCAAAGTGCTCGCGAAAGGCCTTCTGCAGTTCGGCGACGTCCCAATCCTCCGCGGGAACGTTCGGCTTACATGTTGTTTCGATGAGGGCAGCGATGATCTGGTCCATCAGGTCGAGCAAGCGTTCGCGTTGCGCGGAGAGGCTCTGCGGCACCTCGGCCAGCAACCGCTCGTAGACCTGTTGCGGACGATTGAGCTCAGCCTCGCGGTGCTCAAAAAAGTAACCGAAGTAAGCGTAGATCGAGTGTTTGAGACCCTCGATATCGTAGATCTTCTTTGCCTCGTCGATCTTCTCTGGCCGCGGGGCGTCGAGCTCATCAGGCGTGCTGTGCGAGAGCACCATCTGCTCCACGATCGAATGCACCAACCCCTCGTATTCAGTGCCGGCGACGATCTTACGCTTCTTGCCAGTCGCCTTTCCCTCTTCGTCGAGTTCGTCAGGCTCGTAAGTGCCAGCGAGCAGATCGTGGCGCAGGGCATAGACGGCCTTGCGCTGATCGCTCATGACGTCGTCGTATTCGAGCGTGTGTTTACGGATGTCGAAGTTGCGCGCTTCGACCTTCGACTGGGCGTCCTGAATCGATTTACTTACCCATGGATGGACGATCGGCTCGTTGTCCGGCATGCCCATGCGATCCATGAGGAGCTTCACGCGTTCACCGCCGAAAATACGCATCAGATCGTCTTCGAGGGACAGGTAAAAGCGACTCGATCCTTTGTCGCCTTGGCGACCCGCGCGGCCGCGAAGCTGGTTGTCGATGCGACGCGACTCGTGGCGCTCGGTTCCAATAATGTGCAGGCCACCCGTTCTTCGAATCTCCTCGCCTTGCTCTTTGCACTGCACTTCGTGCGCATCGACGAGTTCTTTGAACGCTTCGGGCTCGAGATCGGGATCGCGGCCCGCTTCTTTGAATTCCAACTTGGCAATCATTTCGGCGTTGCCGCCAAGTAGAATGTCGGTTCCGCGCCCGGCCATGTTGGTCGAGACGGTGATCGCGGCGCGTCGTCCTGCCTGCGCAACGACGTAAGCTTCGAGTTCGTGTTGCTTTGCGTTGAGAACCGCGTGCGGGATCTTGCGTTTTTCAAGAATTTTCGCGACGGCTGCGCTCTTTTCAACGCTCGTTGTGCCGACGAGAACAGGCTGCCCGCGCTCGTGAAACTCAATGATCTCGGCGGCAACCGCCGCAAATTTCTCTCGCTCTGTCTTGTAAACAACGTCCTCGAAGTCATCGCGCAATATCGGCTTGTTCGTCGGCACAATCACGACATCAAGTTTGTACGTCGAATGAAACTCGCCGGCTTCCGTGTCAGCGGTTCCGGTCATGCCGCTCAACTTCTTGTAGAGGCGGAACAGGTTCTGAAATGTGATTGTCGCGACCGTGCGGTTCTCTTCTTGGACGCGCACATGCTCCTTGGCTTCGACGGCTTGGTGAAGGCCATCCGACCAACGCCTGCCCGGCAAAACGCGGCCAGTGAATTCGTCAATGATCAGGACCTTTCCGTCCGCAGCAACGAGGTAGTTTACGTCACGCTTGTAGAGTGCATGCGCGCGCAAGCACTGATTCATGATGTGAAGGACCTCGAGATTGACGGGATCGTAGAGGTTCTCGATCCCGAGTAACTTCTGGGCGGCGTCGACGCCTTCGTCCGTAAGCGAAACTGAGTGGCCCTTCTCATCGACGACGTAGTGCTCGTCTTTGCGAAGACGCGGGATCATTTCGTTGACGTCTTTGTACTTGTGACTCGACGGAACGCCGTGACCACTAATGATGAGCGGCGTGCGCGCTTCGTCGATCAGGATCGAGTCGACTTCGTCGACGATGGCGTAGTTGAGCGGGCGCTGCGTGTAGCTCAGCGCCGAGTACTTCATGTGGTCGCGTAAGTAGTCGAAGCCAAATTCATTATTTTGGCCGTACGTGATGTCCGACCGATATGCCCTGATCTTGTCGGAGTCTTCTTGTGAATGGTGAATGACGCCGGTTTCGAGGCCCAGAAAGCCATAGAGACGGCCCATCCACTCGGCGTCGCGCTTGGCCAAGTAGTCGTTCACGGTAACAACGTGAACACCCTTGCCTTCGAGCGCGTTGAGGTAGCACGCGAGCGTCGCGACAAGGGTTTTGCCCTCGCCAGTGCGCATCTCCGCGATCTTGCCACTGTGGAGCACCATGCCGCCGATGAGTTGCACATCGTAGTGACGCATGCGGAGCGCGCGTTTCCCACCCTCGCGACATATGGCGAACGCTTCGTGCAGGATGTCGTCGAGCGTCGCGCCGTTGTCGAGCTTCTCCTTGAACTCACCGGACTTCGCCCGAAGCTCGGCGTCGGTCATCTTACTGACGCGATCCTCGAGTGCGTTGATCGCCTCGACGCGAGGGCGCAAGCGCTTGATTTCGCGCTCATGAGACGTTCCGAGAATCTTCTTTAGTGCCCAGCCAAACATCCGCGACTCCTCAATCGTATCGACACAGAAACCGATAGAACGTGGCTGATATCGACCGATAACCGGCCAATAGAGAGCCCAGAACGAAAAAGACTAACCACGATTGGCTTCAGCTGAAGTGCTTCGCAGCCGTTTACAGTTCGGAAGTGACCGCACCTTTGAATTTGCGCGGGCAGTGCCGACGCGTCATTCTAGGGACGTTCGTTCTGGCTTGGGTCAAATTCCGTCCGCGAACTTGAGGTGAACGATATGCAAAGCAAGGCGCAAAAGAACGGGCTGGTCGTCGCGGCCCTCCTTACTGGGGCAGCAACCTGCACATTTGGTCAGGGCTGCCGCGAAACGGAAGATGCAAGCAAGTTCGATGGTGGCGCGGCGAACCCCGACAGCGGCACCGGCGTCGGGGGCGATCCACGTACGTTGCCGAGCGCGTCAGCGCTGTTCGGTGAGTCGTGCGCCACGGCGAGGGGCAAAGCGAACCGTGTGCCGGCCTACATGCTCTTCGTTGTCGACGGTTCTGGCAGCATGATCAGCGACAACAAGTGGGTGTCTGCGGTAAGCGCTCTCACCGCGGTTTTCGACGAGCTCAAGGGCCTCTCGAGCAACTCGATTGCGGTCGGCCTCACGATTTTCGCCGATCGCCAGGACTACACCATCGGTGAGTTTTCGGCTGGCCCCTACAGCCAGATCGACGTGCAGCTCGGTTTCGTCGGCGTGTCGCAACACGCCTCCCTCAGGCAGCGTGTCGAAACAACCGAACCTTACGCCGGAACGCCGACCTATGAAGTACTGAACGGGCAATATCCGCTGCTTGCGCAGTACGTTCCCAAGGGTCCGATCGACGCCGACGGCAAGAAGGTGCTCGTTCTCCTGTCCGACGGCGTGCCCGATCCGGACATGCCAGCCGGTGCGGACGAGCAGGCATTCTCGATCAAGCTCGCGGAAGATTGGGCAAAGAAGTCGGACTCAATCCTGACGTTCTCCGTCGGCATCGGATCGCTCAACGCACCCGACGTCTACGATCCCAAGTTCATGGCAAAGCTCGCGCAAGCGGGCGGCACTGCGCGCGCTGGATGTGATCCAAACGAAACCAATGACGCGAAGAAAATGTGCCACTTTCAGATCACACCTGGTGGCAAAACGAAGACAGCGCTTACCAGCGACTTCCTCGCTGCGATCAACGACATTCGCGCTCAAGCCGCGAGCTGTGAATTCAAACTCGATCGCACCGGTGGCACGCTCGACCCGTCGAAGGTCAACGTGGTTTACAGTTCGAGCGACGGGACCCAATCGGTCCTTCCGCAGAGCGGCAGCGATGGCTGGTCGTTCGACAATCCAACCGATCCGAAGAAGGTCATTCTGACAGGACCCGCCTGCGAACGTGTGAAGCATGACCCAAACGCGAAGGTCGATATCGTGATTGGCTGCTTCACGTTGGTGCGGTGAGCTGAGCGCTGGGCGAGTTTTCCCTCGTGCCTGAGTGGCCAGTGACGCGCATCCGCGATCTACAGCCAGCCGTTGTCTCGATACCACTTCGCGGCGGTTTTGGTGCCGTCAAGCCAGTTGACCTTTGGTTCCCAACCAAGGTCTTTGCGCGTATTGGTAGCATCGCAAACCCAGTGACGCTCTTTGAGCTCGTTCACTTTGTCGCGTGTGAGCATGACCGCTTGGTTGCGGGCCTTGCCCATCGCTTCGCTGCCAAGTGCGGCAAGCTTGAGAACACCGAGGGGCAGTCCGACGCGCAGGAAGGCACGCTTGCCAAGTGCGGCTTCGAGTTGTTCGAGGGCTTCTTTCCAAACGTAGACGGTACCGTCTTCAACGAAATAGGACGAGCCCGAAGGAACATCTGCGTCGATGGCGCGGACGCACGCTGCGGCAGCGTCGGTCGCATAAATCATGCTGAGTGTGTTTTGTCCGTCTCCTAGAAGCGGCAGCACGCCCCGTTGAACCGACTGAAAGAACGCGAACGACTCGTTGTCGCGGGGGCCGTAGATCATGGGCGGACGAATGATGGTGACCGGCAACAAGTGTTGGACGGCGCGCACAACCCGCTCGGACGCAAGCTTGGAGCGACCGTAATTCGTAACCGGATTTGGTTCTTTCTCCGTCGACACGGGCTTGCCGTCAGGCGACGGTCCGACCGCTGCCAAGCTCGACACGTGAACGAATCGTTTCAGTTTCGGTGTGCGCGCGATCGCAGCATCGAGAAGATGCTGCGTGCCGAGCACGTTGACTTCGTGGAACTCGGCGGCGTTGCGCGCCTTGACCAAACCGGCCGAGTGGATGATCGCATCCACGCCCTCGACAGCGGATGCGACGCTCGCCACATCCTCAACGGAGCCGTACGCAAACTCCACCTGAGAGAGTGATTCGAGGAACTTCTTGTTCGACGACTTGCGGACGAGCGCCCGCACGTGGTGCCCAGCCGCACACAGTTGTTCGGCAATGTGGCTCCCCAAAAAGCCGCTTCCACCTGTAAGCAGGACCCGCATGACTCACTCCTCTTTCCACCCATCCGGTTTTCAACAATAGAGCGGTTGCAGCTGGCGTCAGCTGATTGGCCGTTCGAAAACGCGATACGTCTTGTACGCCGTGCCGCCCATCATCTTGATGCCGGCGTTGACCGCGTAATTGTCCTCAAGCGTCCAGCCGAGCTCGCCGGTTTCGACGCCAAGCCTCTTCGCACTCTCGTTCATCTCTGCGTAAAGGAACGACGAGAGCGGCATATAGCGACGCTGCATTCTGAATTTCTTGCGGATACCAAGAATGATGAGGCGCGCAGATTTCGGCCCTCTTACCTTTAGACGGTAAAGAAGCTTGGCGATCCCAAACGGGAGAATTTTGCCATTGAGATCACCGATCATCTCGTTGAGATTTGGCAACGCGAGTGACACGCCTGCAGGTTCACCGTTGATCGAAACGATGCGCGTCAATTCGGGAACAAGGAGCAGCTTGAAATCCTCGGCCATCTTCGCGACCTCGTTTCGCGTGAGCGGCACGAACGCCCAGTTTTCGCTCCACGCGTCGTTGAAAATGTCGACGACCAAACGCACATCGCGCTCGAGGTGCTTGCGGTCAACCATGCGCGCCTCGACTTCGGGGAGCTCGGACATTTCGCGCTGCGCCCGCTGCGTGCGCTTGTTGAGCTCGCCGATGCGGTAGCTCCAAGCGTAAACATCCTTGACCTTCTCGAAGCCCGCCTTCTCGATGAGACCAGCTTGATACGGGCGATGGTGCGGCATCATAACGAACGGCTTCGTTTCGAACCCGTCGATGAGGCAACCCATCTCTTCGTTGATGGAGAGCGACATCGGACCGCGCATCGTCTTCATGCCGCGCTCGCGGAGCCATGCCTCGGCTTGCGTGAGGAGCGCGCGTACGACCTCGGCGTCGTCGATCGTATCGAGGAAGCCGAAGAAGCCGACGCTGTCGCCGTAGCGTGCGAGGTGTTCCCGGTCGATCGACGCCGTCGCACGCCCGACGGGTTTGCCGTCCTTGTATGCGACGAATACGGCGCCCTCACCGTGCTCGAAAAACGGGTTCTTCTTGGGGTTGAGACGATCGCCAACCTCCATATCGAGAGGGCGCACATACGCCGCATCGGATTGGTAAATCGAATTGACGACGCCGAGAAAATCGCGCTTGAGGCGACCAGGCAGCGAGTCCATGGGGGAATTTTCAATGACAACCATGCCGAACACCGCCGTAGTCTATTTCTCGCCCGGAATCTTCTTCGCCAGTGATTCGGGAGCGATTCAGCTAGGCCGCCTCAGCGCAAAAATGTGCGGCAACCTCCCGTTTCGTCCTGTACGGCGACGCCCAGCAAAGGCCCATCATTTCTTAAGCGCCGCGTAAAAGAAGGTGTCTTTCCGCCGGACGCGGAGCAGTAGCTCGCCGTCCGATGCCGATTTTTGCACCTGCGCAGGCACTGGATCGGCCAGTCCGTCCGCCTCGACAATAACGTCGCCCGGTCGGAGACCCGCGCGATCGGCCGCCGAGCCCATCGCAACGTTGCTCACCACGCTCGCCGCCTTGGCGGGCAACCCGAGGCTCTGCGCCTGTTCGGCCGACAGCTCCTTAACCGAAAAGCCGAGTCCCGTCGGAGGGGCCGTTTGCGCTTGCGCAGGAATGGGCGTGCGTTTGTCAGGGCGCGTGCCCAACGTGACCTTGGTCGCGTAGCGCTGTTGGTTCCGAATAACCTCTACATCGATGACTTCACCGACCTCGTGCATTGTGACTTCGCGCGTCAGCTCACCTGGGGTGTGCACCTTCTTGCCCGCGACCGAGGCGATCACGTCGCCCGACTTCATGTTCGCCTTCGATGCTGGACCCGTTTCGAAGACCGAGCCAACAAGCACGCCGTCCACAGGTTGAACCTTAAACGCGCTCGCAAGTTCCGGCGTGAGCGATTGGGGCGCTACCCCGAGCCACGCACGCTGGACGAATCCGTTCTTGAGAATTTGTTGCGCAACACGACGCGCGAGGTTCGATGACACTGAAAACCCGATGCCTTGCGCTGACCGCAGCACCAGCGTGTTGATGCCCAAGACGTGCCCGTCGAGATCGCACAGTGGACCGCCCGAGTTGCCGGGATTGATGCTCGCATCGGTTTGGAGGTAGTCCTCAATGGCGCTCGCTCCGAGGTCACCACGTGCCTTTGCGCTGACGACGCCGGCAGTGACGGTATGACCAAGCCCCAACGGTGAACCGATGGCGACCACCCATTCGCCTACACGCGCGGCGTTCGAATCGGCAAAGGTCGCCGGCACCAGCCCACTTGCGTCAATCTTCAGGACGGCAAGATCTGTCGCCGGATCGCGGCCGACCAACTTGGCGGGCAGGCCGCGACCATCGCGCAATCGGACGTTGATGGTAACGGCGTCGTTGATGACATGGTTGTTCGTGAGGATCGCGCCATCGGCTGTAAACACAACGCCAGAACCGAGGCCACGTTGAGTGGGCTGATCACCATCCTCGAAACCGAAGAAGTTACGGACTTCTTCTGGCACTTCGGAACGTGTCGTCACTTCGATTTGGACGACGCTCGCGCTCGCCTTCTCAGCGGCTGCAACGAACGCATCAGAGAGGCGATGCGCTTCGACCGACGCGGGCACCGTCTTCGACGCGGGAGGAGGAGGACCTACAGGCGCCGCAAACGCAACCTGCGCAAAAACGCACAAAAGGAGGGAACCGATGACAGCTCGCATTGGGCAGAGCTTAGCGCGACGTGAGGATACCCGAAAGCGCGCCCCAATCTTTCACGATACCGCTTTGACAATGCGCGCAAACACTTCTGACCACGCGCTCGCGCCAAGAGCGCAAGTAGCCCGATAAAGCGCCGTATCTGGCGCGGAAAGATCGACGAGCTCCATCGTGTTCGCGGCAAGGTTTCCCGCACGCTCCCCTGCACCCTTCACCATCGCCGCCATAACCGCGTCCACATCGCTCTCTGGATCAACCGCAAAGCGTGAGAGCGTTGCACGCCGCTGTGGCAAGAACGGCGATTCCAAAAATGAAACAGACACGGTTGCGGACGCGCGGACGCGGGATTGCTCGTCGATAACGACAACGTCGCTTGCGCCCGCACTCGGCTGTTCGAGGTACGCGGCAATACTCTCGACATGCGCGGCATCGACCGAACGCGGAGGGTCATACCGAACGTCGCGCATCCTCCTCCGCCGATCCGCAAGGAGACCATCAAGGCGCGCGAGATCAAACGCGTCGCGAGCATGCGCGAGCCGCGCTCGGTACTTCGTACCCTGCCCTTGCTGAACCGGTAACGTCACGCGCGTCGACCATGTGAGCGTTTGGTAGCCAACCCGGTGGTAAAATGCTCTCGCCGGGTTACGATTAAGCACTTCGGCGGCTAGCACAACGCCTCGACGCCTCGACCACTCGAAGGCAACGCGCGCAAGCTCGTCCAGCAGCGCCACGCCTGCACCGAGGCCTCGCGCAGCGCGCTTCACGATGAGCGAGCGCACTTCGCACGTGTCGAGCGTTGAGAGAAGGACGCCATATCGGTCCATCCAACCCTCGACCTGACCGACGATTTCGCCATGCTCTTCGGCGACAAGGTGCAGGTGTCGTCCGCTCGTGATCGATCCTTGCCTCCAGTAGATGTCGTCCTCAAGCCGTTGGGCAACCGCATGATAGGCAGCTTCGTCATGCGTTCCTGCATAGCCACCCCACGCTTCATGGGCATCCCAAAGCTCGCGCCAAAGCGACGAGAGCGCCTCACCATCGCCCGGGCGTGGACCCCGCACTAAGAGGGCCATGATCCATCGAGGGTAATGGACGGATCGAGATCGATCGCATCAAGTAACAAACCATCTGGCGGTGCAGTCATCCCGCACGAAAGGCGATCGCCATTGGCAAGTGCGCGCGCTATCGCCCCTTCAGGAAGGCGCCCTCGCCCCACGTCAACGAGGGTGCCCACGATGATACGCACCATGTTGTGCATGAAACCTGAGCCGCTCACTGCCACCGAGATACGACACGGTGCCACGTCGATCGACACCGCGAAAATCGTGCGCCGCGTGTTCTCACGTTCGTCAGCAGCGGAGCGAAACGCAGCAAAGTCGTGATCGCCCACAAGCGACAACGCCTCACGTTCCATTCGCGCCACGTCAAGCGGCGGATGGACCCACCACGCGCGGTGCCGTTTCAACGGATCGCGCGCAGGGCTCACATGCAGTTCGTAAACGTACGTCTTCCGCACATTCTTGAAGCGCGGATTAAAGCCGGCAGCGACGAGCGCGGCGCGCGAGACCGCTAAGTCGTCGGGCAACACCTGGTTGATCCCGAGCGCCCAACCCTTCGGCGGGATCGACTTCGTCGTATCAAACGCGACGAGCTGTCCACGCGCGTGAACCCCCGCGTCAGTGCGACTTGCACCGCGAAGTAGCGCGACCTCATGATCGATGGTTTGCACCGCAGTCAGAAGGACACCCGACACAGTGCGCACGTCCGGTTGCGCGGCGAAGCCATGAAAGGCGTGGCCATCGTAAGCGATCGTGAGAAGAACGCCGGCTCGTATGCGTTCTTCTTCCTGCGACATTCGATCCATCCTCAGTTACGATTGCAATGGGACTCAATCAACCCACGTGCACGTCAATCGCCGCGTCACTTGGAAGTGCATCCGGCGATGCATCAAGCAAAGCGTCTGGCACGGCAGAACCGTCGCCTGGCGTCCCATCGGGCGCATCCGCGTTGGCGTCTTCCGGCGACGACGGTGCATCGGGCGCTGCATCCTTTGTCGGTGCCACCGGAGGTGTCGTCGTGTTCTTCGTCGGCTCGCCGACACAGACGCTTGCGAGACAATTCGCAGACTCACAATCCGTATTGCGCAGGCAGTCTTCGCCGATGCCACGTCGCAGCGAGCATGCAATCGCTGTAAGCGACAGCGCAAATACAGCAATGGCAGTTACGTATCGCATTTGATTCCTTCAACTTGATAGGGCGAGCGACCGGTCGTCAATTTACTTGGCAGGTGCAAAATTGATCGCCGCGGTTACGTCTTTGCACCCTCCGGAGGGAGCGGGGTAGGAAGCAACCCGGAGGGCATTGAGCGCGCACTGCTCGACCGCCGGCGAGTTTAGGGTGGTCGACGTCATGCTTGCCGAGCACACATTGCCGCTCGGCCCGATGCGAAGCGCGATCCCCACTTGTCCCCTCAGCGTTGCGTCATTGCCAAGCGCCTTATTGTAACACTGCCTCGCAGCGCTAATGCGACCCCGCACCGCATTGCCGAGCTCGGGCGTATCGGCTCCGGTGCACTTGCCTTCACACCCACCAGAACTTGGAGGCACGGTGCCCACCACCACGCCGCCCCCAACGCCTCTGCCACCATTTGCGACGGCGCCACCGTCTGACTTCTCCGCAACTGGTGGGGGCAGCGGGACTTCATCGAGCGCAGCGTTGTCACGCGCAGCCGACGACCCCTTGCCGCTCGCAGGTGGGAGCACTTGCGCGACGGCCTGAGGATCGCTCTTCAAGAACTTGAAGTAGATGATAGCGGCGGTCCCGCCGAGAAGGAGCAGGCCGAGCAGAACATAAATTCCGTTGTTCGAAGAAGGGAGCGGAGGCGGGGCAGAAGTACTCGACATGCGAGGCAACCTCTCAAAGTGAGGGAAACGGAAATAGCCGGCACTTGAGTATACACAGAGTGGCCTCAGGCAACGGGCGCGTAAAATGAGAGCGTCGTATCGCCATGGCGCCTGCTTTCAGTAAGGCTCCACCGTTCAATAAGCGGAGGCGCATCACGGCTTGCGTGCTCGAGCACCAACAGAGCATTGGACGAAAACACCAAGTCGCGAAACAGGCGATTGAGAGCGATCGTCAAGGCACCTGACGAAACATCGGCATAGGGCGGATCGATCACCACCAGATCGAACGGCCTACCCGCAAGTTGCGAGCCAGGGATTCGGTCAACATTATTGACCATCAGCTTCACTTGCGACCCAAGCCCGAGTGAGAGCAAGTTCGCCTTAAGCGCATGGGCCGCGCGCAAAGACGCCTCGACGAAAACAACGTCAGCGGCACCTCGCGAGAGCGCTTCGAAGCCAAGGGCACCCGTACCCGCGTAGAGATCAAGAACCCGTGCTCCTTCGAAGTTGAGCCTGGCACCGATCATCGAGAACATGGCTTCTCGCACGCGATCGGTCGTCGGCCGCGTTTGCGTCCCAGGCGGCGAGACGAGTCGCCGTGACCGAAGAGAACCTCCCGTGATGCGCACGCTTTTCGTGTGTAGAATGCCGCGCAAGGCGGCGGAGGTGGTGAACAAAGTACCAACGAAGGTTCGAGTTCTGTATTTAGCGGCGGCGTTCGTTCTAGCGAGCGTGACCCCGGCGACCGCCGATGAAGGCGTCACGTTTCTCGGTCTCGATAGCGACGATGCGGAAGACGACGCGGTGGCCATCGCCAAGAGTCTCGAAGCAGAGCTCCACGCGCGCGGTGACCTTGCCACGAAGCAACAGTCAAGTTCATTTACCATGCTCAGTGCTGCAGCGCGGTGCCCAGAGCGCCCAAACGTGCTCTGCCTGAAGCGCCTTGCGAAACTAATCAAGGTCGAGAACTTCATTTGGGGACTGGTCAGAAGAAACGGCACTTCAATTGTCGTCGAGCTTCATCGCTTCAACCATCAGCCTGGTCCGATTTACACCCAGAGCTTGGCGAAAGCCGCTTCGTTCAATCCGAAGGAAGCCGTCTCGAAGTTGCTTGGCGACGACGTGAATACCTCCATTTCAATCACCTGCGCCGTGAGCGACGGAGTCGTTTGGATCGACGAGCACGCGCGCACGATCATTCGCGATAGTCGCGCAAACGCCTCCGTGACCGCAAACGAACCACACACCGTCGAAGTGCGAGTCGCCGGCAAAGTGGTGCACCGAACGACGATCACGCCTGGTGGCTCGGGCGCCACATGGTCCTGCGCCGGTGGTGGAGTGGGCGCCGAGGGAGGGTCAGTCCCAAGTGCGACGACTCGCATGAGCTCTCGTCGCGTCGCCGGTTACTCGCTGCTCGGTGCAGGCGGCCTCGCCGCAGCCGTCGCCACAATTTTTACGGGCAAGTACGTAGGAAATCTCAGCGCGCTCGACGAGGCACGCGCTCCCCTGCCAAAGACCGCGACCGACGTGTGTTCGCCCAAATTGGGAACAAGCGCGAAAGTCGCTTGCAGTGAGTTGCAAGCGGCGGACACGTCGCGCGCCGCAGCCATCACCGCCGGCATCATCGGCGCCGCACTTTTGGGCGCAGGCCTGTATTTCACCTTCAGCAGCGAGAGCGAAGGCGCAACGATCACTCCGTCCGTTTCGAAGGAAACGGTAGGCGCAACCGTTACGCTCAATTTCTGAGCACTGGACCGATGACATCGGCCAGCGAATACGAGCCCGGTCCGCGAGTAGCCATCCACGCGGCTGCCCGCAACGCACCGTGCGCGAACACGTCCCGATTCGTCGCTCGATGCGTTAGCTCGAGACGCTCACCAAGGGCCATCAGGTGTACGCTGTGATCGCCGATAACGTCGCCACCTCGCATGGCGAGCACGGCGATTTCCGACGGCTTGCGCGCGCCTGGTTTGCCCTCTCGTCCGTATATGTACGTCGTGTCTTCGCGCGCGCTCTTCGCTTTTTGCGCGAGCAAGATCGCCGTTCCGCTCGGCGCGTCGATCTTCATGCGATGGTGCGTTTCAACGATCTCAATGTCGTACGCCGGCCCGAGCGCACGCACGGCTTGTTCGACGAGGCGACCGAGCACGTGCACACCCATGCTCATATTGGGCTCCCACAACACCGCGACCTGCGTAGCCGCATTCGCGAGAGCGCCCTTGTGTTCGTCGCCAAGCCCCGTCGTACCAGACACCAATCGCACGCCCGCATTCGCAAGCAACGGCGCGAGCTCAAGCGTCACTGCTGGCGCGGAAAAGTCGATCACCACATCAGCGCCTGCCTGCGTGAGCGCCTCTAGCGGCGCGACAATCTTCACGCCGAGCGAACCCACGCCCGCCAGTAGTCCAGCATCTTGACCAATGTCCTGCTCGCTTACGGCTGCAACGAGTGTGGCATCGGCCATCTCGCGCCCAAGCCGCACAATGGCACGCCCCATGCGACCACTGGCGCCAACAACCGCGTACCGCATGATCAGCGTGCTCCGGCTCGATATTGATCAAGTGTCTTGACGAGCTGCGCGCGCGTCGCTTCGGTGACGGGCACCAGCGGTGAACGCACCGTGTTCAGCATCATGCCCGTCTCGGCGAGAAGCGCTTTCACCGGCCCTGGGTTCGCCTCGACGAACATCGCCTCGTGCACCGGGAAAAGTCGCAAGTGCGCCCTGCGCGCTTCGTCCAATTTTCCGGAGAGGCCCAGGCGCGTTGCCTCGCTCACCTCCAACGGAAGCAAGTTCGACGTCACCGAAATCACGCCGCTGCCCCCGACCGTCGTCATCGGCAACGTGAGTGCATCGTCTCCAGAGAGAATCGTCAGTCGATCGCCGAGCATCGATGCAAGCTTTTGCGCCCGCAGCACGTTGCCCGTGGCCTCTTTCGTCGCGACGACGTTCGGCGCTGCCTCGCAAATGCGTGCGAGCGTCTCGGCGGCGAGGTCAATGCCGGTGCGACCCGGAATGTTGTAAATCACAATGGGGGACTTCACCGACTTCGCAACGTGCACGAAGTGCTGGAAGAGGCCCTCTTGCGATGGCTTGTTGTAGTAGGGCACAACGACCATCAAGAAGTCAGCGCCCGCAGCCTCCGACGCTTTCGACATCTCCGTCGCCTCCCGCGTCGAGTTTGAGCCGCAGCCCGCGATCACGAGCGTGCGCTTGGCAATGGTCTTGACGGTTCGCTTGACGACCTCGATGTGCTCTTCATGCGAAAGCGTTGGGCTCTCACCCGTGGTCCCGCAAGGAACCACGCCTTCGATTCGTCCAGCTACTTGATTTTCAAGAAGCTTGTCGAACGCTGGCCAGTCGATGGCGCCTTCTGACGTGAATGGAGTAACGAGAGCAGTGAACGTTCCTTTGAGCAGAGGGGCCAACATGGGGCGGCGTTGTAGTCCGACCCGCATACGGGGGCTACTGTTAGAAGAGGCCCTCGCATGCCCGTAAACCGTCGCGACTCCGCTTGTTCGGGGTGATTCCCTGCGCTATGTCCGCGGGTGCATGCGCACATTCGCTTTCTTGTTTCCTCTTCTCCTTGCGTGCGGCGGCAAGCTTGAACCCTCGGTCGACGAGCTCAACTTCGCGCCCACCACGAAGTCTGCCGGCTACGGAGCGATCAGCCCAATGCGTGTCACGCTCGTCGACCCGACGACCGACGACATGAGGCGTACGGTAACGATCGTTTACGCAGTCGAGGGGGGAGTGTTCGACCTCAGGAGCAGCGGCGCGGACCTCACGCTCGTCGAAATCTCCAACAACTCTGCCCACGTGTACCGGGCGCACGAGGGGACCGTGACCGCGGGGAAAAACAGCACCAACGGCATCCCGATTCACATCGACGCTTTCTTCGAAGACCCCAAAAACAATCGCAAAATCCACCTGTCGGGCGATTACACGGTCGTTCTTACTCACATCGGTTAGCCATCCGTTAGCCAGCGGCGCCCCTCACGATCCGGATCGGCTTTACTTCCGTCCCTATCTGCCTATACTGCCCGTCCCTTGCCCGGCTCCCGGGCAGGAACACCCCGCCGCTTCGGTGTTTTCACCGTGCGGCTCACCAAGAGGGAACGCTCAATGTACGCGGTATTTATCACAGGCGGAAAGCAATATCGGGTCGCTCAGGGCGACAAGCTCCGCGTCGAAAAGCTCCCAGGCAGCGTTGGCGATGCAGTCGCTTTCAGCGAAGTGCTGATGATTGGCGGAGAAGCCATCAAGATCGGCAAGCCCATGGTCGCCGGCGCCAAGGTCGAAGCGAAGATCGTGGCGCAGGACCGCGCCAAAAAGATCATCGTCTTCAAGTTCCGCCGCCGGAAGAACTACCGCCGCAAGAACGGGCATCGCCAACCTTTCACCGCGCTCGAAATCACCGGCATCAAGGCCTAAGAGACTAAGAAGTTAGGGAGCACACAGTCATGGCTCACAAAAAAGGCGCAGGCAGCACCCGTAACGGGCGCGATTCAAACTCGCAAAAGCGCGGCATCAAAGTTTACGGGGGCGAGACTGTGCCAGCGGGCAGCATCCTCGTTCGCCAGGTCGGTTCGACGATCCATCCAGGTAAGAACGTCGGGCTCGGTTCTGACTTCACGCTCTTCGCGTTGGTTGATGGCCAGGTTAAGTACGAGTGGCGATCGCGCAC
>JAHFDY010000100.1:3648-17434 GCA_023248735.1 Myxococcales bacterium | reverse complement strand
GTAAACTGCTCACGGGAGCGCGAGGCCTTGATGAAAGTGTCTTGAACGAGGTCTTCGGCCTCTTCGGGGTTGCGAGTCATGCGCAACGCAATGGCGTAAAGGGGGTCAAGATGCACAAGCACGTCTTCGGTGAAGGTGTCGGCTTGCTTTGCGCGTGAAGAGAACAAGGATTTCATGCTCATAGCCTCCAACAAGCTAAAGTTGGGCCACATTCCCGTTTGCGCAAGTGGCCCCAATTTGAAGGGTTTTTGGTGGCTCAAAAAACGGGATGATGACAAACTGTCACGCAAGGGGTGTCACTTGCGGTCGCGTTCGGCAAGTTGTCTTTCGATAGCGTCGAGGCGTTCGTGCAGGCGTCTCACGTCGTCGCGCAGCTGCTCGAGTGGGCGGAAACTGAGCAAGATTGCTTGAACGCGCTCGTCGAGCGTGTTCTGCAGGTCTTCGATCTTACCTTTGGCCTGGTCCACGAGGCTGGGCGATGTCGCCTTTGGTGCAATAACCACTGTCTCTTCGTCTTTCGCTTCGGCCTTGCCGTCCTTTGCAGAACCAGGAATCAACCTGCCGATGGGACCCTCACGCAGGCCTTCGAGCACCTTTTCGGTGCGCTGGTGGATAAGGTCGCGGAGCGTTTGAAGAGGAACGCTCTTCCGATTGTCTTTTTGCTCTTCGTAAATGATCTGGGCGAGCGTTACCTCGGTAATGTCGTCCTTTGTCGTGTTGTCAATGATCTGAACCTCTTGCCCGTCGCGCACCATCACCGCGATTTGCGGCAGTGTGACGTAGCGGCTGTCCTTGGTGTCGTAGAGCTTGCGGTTCGAGTAGCGCTTCACGACTCGGGGCGAGGACTCGCCCAAGGGGGGGAGGTTCGTCGACATATCAAGAAGAGAGTACAACAACCCGCAGAAATACCGGCGTTATTCGCGTCACAGCGCTTCGGAGATATGGTGAGGGCGTGAGCACCCTCCTTTCGCTCGAGTCGGCCACCGCGCGCTATCCGGAGAGTTCGAAGCCAGCGCTCGTCGACGCCACGTTTGCGGTCTCGGGAGGCGAAGTGCTCGCCGTCATTGGCCCAAATGGCGCAGGCAAATCGACGCTGGTTCGGCTGCTGGCGTCGACGTTGCGCCCCACAGCAGGCAACGTTTTTCTTCGCGGTAGGCCGCTCAGTAGTTTCGACCGAGGCGAGCTTGCACGGGAGCTCGCGGTCGTCTCGCAGCAAGAGGCGATCGCGTTCGGGTACTCGGCGGAGCAGGTCGTCATGATGGGTCGCGCGCCGCACCAAACAGCGTGGATGCTCCCTTCACCGGGGGACATCGCGTCGGTCGAAGCCGCGCTGGTGCAATGTGATCTTGTTGAGTTACGAAATAAACGGGTCGACAAGCTTAGCGGCGGCGAGCAGAAACGCGTGGCGATCGCTCGTGCGCTTGCGCAGAAGCCGCAAGTACTCATCCTTGACGAGCCCTCAGCGTTTCTCGACGTCAAGCACTCTCAGGACCTTTGCGAACTTCTCGTTGCACAGACGCGTGAGCGCAACCTCGCCTGCGTCATGGTGATGCATGACCTCAATGCTGCGTCGGCGTTTGCGGACCGCGTTCTCTTACTCAAAGATGGTGCGACGATCGCCGTCGGTAGCGTGGCCGAGGTGATGACTTGGCAACGCTTGCGAGAGGCGTTTGGTTGCGACCTCTATGTCGGAGTGAACGAGCTCACGCAGGATCGGTACTTCGTACCCATGCGCAGAAGAACATGAACGTAGGGTCCCTATTGCGCCTTCGCGAGTAAGTCTTCGAGCTCGCCCTCGTCGGTAACGCCTACGCGCACGCCGACAATCTTCCCCACGCGACTCACCATGACCAAGGTCGGCAAGGCCGTCACTTTGTATGCGCGTTTCGTCGCGCTTTCCCCATCGAAAACGATTGGGTAGCTGAGACCCTGCTTGCGTGCCCAAGCGCCACCTAGGCCCGGGCCATCATCGGTGTTGACGCCGACGACGACAACCTCGCCAGCGTGCTTGCGCGAGAAGCGCTCAAGAATGGGTGCCTCATCTCGGCACGGTCCACACCACGTCGCCCAAAAATCGAGGACAACAGGTTTTCCTTGTAACTGAGTGAGCGACAATTGCTTCGACATATCGTCAACCGGATTGACGTTCGCCACAAGGGGAAGCGACCAAGCCGCAGCGCTCGTTCCTTCGAGAGGGTTCTTCGATGCGAAGATCCGCGGCAGCACGAGGAATGCGATGATGACGACAATCGCAGTTACGAATACCGAGGCCGTTCCGCTTTTCTGGACGTTGGAGGACGGTTGCGCCATGCCCGATACACGTTAGCGCGATGCCGGTGTGAGCGGGAGCGTGATGGTAAAGCGAGCGCCACCCAACTCAGGACTCGTATCGACCGAAAGCGTCCCCCCGTGTTCAACGATGATCTTCATCGTGATCGCGAGACCCAGCCCGGTGCCATGCTCCTTCGTCGTTACGTAAGGCTCGAAGACGCGATCGCGCACAGCTTCGGCGACTCCGGCTCCGCTGTCTTCAACCGCGATGACGGCTTCGCCCTGTTCGACGCGTGCCGAGATTCGAACGATGCCCTTGCCGCGATCGCCTATCGCATCGCCCGCGTTCCGAATCAGGTTTCCTAGCGCGAGACGGAGCAACTGCCTGTCGATCGCCGCTGGCATCGTGCTCACATTGACCGACCACTCCACATGAACACTCGGCGCCGACTCTTGACTGAGTTCGTCATCGACCGTCCAAGGTCGACTCTGCATATCGTCAAGTAATTGAACCAAATCATCACGCCGCTTCTCGACACTCGGCAGCCTCGCAAAACGAGAGAAATTCGAAACGAGGCGTCGTAGCGTTCCGACTTCCTCTTCGACGATCTCCACCGAAGCATTCAGTAGCTCTTGGTAGCGCGGATTTTGTCCGTCGTACTTCCGATGGCATTGCTGCACGGCAAGCTGGATCGGCGTGAGCGGATTCTTGATTTCGTGCGCGAGCCGTTGTGCCATCTGTTGCCAGACCTCAATACGCTGCAGATAGGCGATGCGCGCCCGCGAGGCCTGAAGCTCTGCGGACATTCGATTGAAGGTACTCGCGAGTTCGGTCATCTCATCGGAGCCGGTCACGGGAACGCGCACAGACCAATCTCCCGACGTTACCTTTCGCATTGCAACCACGATGCGCGCGATGCGTTTCGTAACGCCGCGAGCGAGGATAAATCCGAGCCCAATTGTGCCGATTGCGGTTGCGATGAGGAGGGCAGCGAATGCGCGCAGATAGCCCGAGAACAGGGCCTCCTTCCCTGCGACCAGCTGACCATAGAGCGCGCGCACCTCACCGGCGTGCTGCAAATCATGCTCAAAGGCGCGATCGATCGCAAATGTAATCGATAGCGTTTCTTCGTGATCTCCCCCAAGCGGGCGAATGACCTCAACACGACGATGGGTCGCTTCCAAAATGCCTCCTGGCCGCTCGGCTGCGGAAACGACGATCCCATCCTTGCTCTGCACACTCACGCGTTCGACGTCGGGCGTTTCATCGAGCAGGCGGGCGAGAGCAGTCTCGAGGCGCTGTTTGTCACCCGCCGCGTGCACCAGCTCGGGTCGTGACGCCATCGCTTCGACTTGGTATTTTGTGCGGGATTTCTCGGCCTTGACGTAGTCGCGAAAGAGCTTCACTCCTTGGTCAAGTTGCTTGTCTACATCAGGATTGAGCCAAACCGCAGACGCCCGTAAGAAGAGCGCGTTTGACATCCAGATGGCGACCACGAGCGGAAGCGTCGCCGTCAGCAAGATGACGAGTGCAAGTCGGCGCTCGGTCTTGCCAAGCAACTTAGATCCCCATGTAGAGGCGATTCGCAAAGCTCCGCTCGAGTCGAGCGCGATGGACCTTCGCGGCTGCGAGCTCGATATCGTATTCGATACGCTTGAACTCAAACCGGCGGGCCTCGGCATCGAACACTGTGTAGCTAGCGCGATTGTCGAAATCGCGCGGCTGACCGACCGAGCCTACGGACACGATGTACTTTTTGCCCGGCTCGAGCTCGAAGTCGATCGCAGGAAGCTCTTCGACCGAGTTGCGGCCGAGCGCGAAGACCTTGCAAAGGTGCGAGTGACCGATGAGCGTGATGTGACCGAGTCGGTCCCAGATGCCGAGGCACTCGCGTGCTTGTTCGGGTGCGAAGATGTACTCGAACTCTTCGAGCCGAACGGGTGAGCCGTGGCATAAGAGGACGTCGTGTTCGTCGAGGCGAATTTCGTAGGGCAGCTGCTTCAGCCATTCAAGATTGTCAGCGTCGAGCATGGACGCGTGCGTGTCGAGCGCATGGCGTGCCGCCTCGTAATAGTACGAGTAGTCCATGCGACCGGCGACCGCGGCGTCGTGGTTGCCGAGAATGGTCGACTTCGACACCTCGCGGACCATATTGGCGCATTCATTCGGTGACCCGCCGTAGCCGACCGTGTCGCCGAGGCAGTAATAGACGTCGATCGCCTCGCGACGATAGGCCTCGAGCACGGCGCTCAAGGCTTCATAGTTGGCGTGAATGTCGCTGAAGACGCCTAGTCTCATGGCAGGTTCCGGCGCGCGAGAGCTTCGGGCTTGAAGCATCGCCGCTTTCGGATCATACGGCCGTGTGATGAGTACCCTCAAGGGCCAAGGTCCAACCGATGACGTTGCAGGCCCGTCGGAGCCTGTGCCAGGTGCAGATGACGAACAGGACGAAACGTGCGAGGAAGCAGAAACTGCAGCGTTTTTGGACTTCGAGTCCCTTGAACCGGTGCCCGAGGCTCCGCCCGAGGTAAGAGAGTTGGCGGCGGCGTGTGTGCGTTTTGTCACCTCGAAGTATGGAGTTCCGATCGATTTCGAACCCGAAACGCTCAGTTTGGTTGACCAATATGTCGCAGAGCTGCGCGCAGAGATAACCGTCAGGCCCGAAGCCCTAGAGCTTCTGCAAGCCTCGGTGGGTTCGTATTTGGGCGAGGTGATGCGCCTTCACTTCGGTGGAACGTGGTTCTGCTTGGGCGAGCACACAGGGTGGCGCGTGAATTTTAGACACGTGTATCTCACAACGAATCCGATCGGGATGGTGCGAGAAGCGCTGTTGCGCGAACCACAAGAAGGCTGGCACGCTCACCTGCAGACCGATCCACAGGACCGCGTGTTCTTGAGCGATCGACTTGCCGCGTTACCTGAAGTTTCGGAGGACGAGTATTACGCGCCGACGACGCGTTACGATGTCGTGTCGATTGCGCACGACGCCCTCCGCGGACGGATGGAAGCCACCGGGCGCGCGCATGTTGCGTTTGAAGACCGAGACTACAAGGGTTGATCGTGCGAGATTCTCTTCCTGAGGAATCGCGGGCTGTCGCGAACAGCGTCAACATTGGCAGCGCCAGTGCGACCGATCCTCGGCGAAGGGGATTTGCGGGGCGCAGCGTTGGCGTCGCAATTGCAAAGAATGCGTCTGCGCGCGCAGCAGTTGCACTGGGACGAGTGGATGGGCGGGACTATCGACGGGGCGTGGTGATGCCAACACCAACAAATTGTGGGTGCGTCGTTAAACCTGACTCAAAATAAAATGGCTCTTTCGTTGCGGTAACCATTTCAAAAATCCCGGAAAACCCGGGCGGGGAAGTGTGTGCGCCGTCGCCGGGAAGCGAGTCATCGCACCGATCCGTTCCGACGACCCAACGACGAGCCTACGAATAGACTTCGTCCTGTTCAATGCGCGAGAGAACCCAGTCGAAGTCTCCGGTCGAGACCTTCGCCTTACAATGCGTGCAGGCGCCGCTCATGTTCACCACGAGTGGAGCGCCGCAGTTCGGGCAACCGAGGTCGGTTCGAGGAGGCCCTTTGCGCTGCGTGCCACGGATGAAGGTCCAGTACTCGGAGTACTCACGTTCGCGGTTGCGATTGCCCGCGACCACGCGCTTCCGAGCGTCGATCGTGTAGTCAATGCTGCTCGCAAAAACACGAACCGTAATCGCGTCGTAGAACTTGTCTTGGGTGACACGCGCGAGTTCGACCTGCGTGATGCGGGGCCGTTCGATCATGTTCCACAACCCCGACTTTTCGTACGCCTTCATCCAGTACGTTTGCGTCTGAAATAGCGTGTCGCTGAGAAGCGCACGCATGCGCAAGAGATCGCGCGCGGTCCACGCGACTTGGAACTCGTTGAAAACGACACCGACGCGTTGAAGCAGCGCGTCCCAATTTTGTGCAGGATCGCGCTGCATGAGCGCTTGAAAACCTGCCGTTGCCCGAGGGTCAAACACCGTTGGGAGGTCCGTGCCTTGCTCTTCGGTCGTGCCAGTGAGCATCGGCGCACGTGCTTCACGCTCCAGAATTTGTACGTGCGTGACGAGCCAATCGAAGTTGCCGGTCGCAACTTGTTGCTTGCAGTACTTGCACTGTCCGCCAAACACTTGATCTTGGGGCGCACCGCAACTTGGGCAGCCGAAGACACGGGCACGATCGGGCGTGCGCGATTTCACGCCTTCTGCGCGACGCAGCGTCCAGTGTTCACGCATGTAATATGACTGCGACTGCTGCTGGTATGCCTCGGTGTAGTTCGATTCAAATTCAACCGTGACGTAGACGTCGCCACCGTTGATGCCCGAGGTGCGAACGAACGACATCGCGCCGATCACAACGTCACTTACCCCGCTAGGCGCTTGATGGGAAAGTAAGTTGATGACCTCGGGCGTGAGGTAGGCGCTAACGTGCGCGAGCGTTCCTGCGCCACGAGCGGTGTGGACCTCCGCATAAAGTGAGTAAAGGAAGTCCTCAAAGAGGACGAGGCTAAAGTTCTCGTCTGTGCGGCGAAGGTCTTCGAGCTGGGATCGCGCAGGCGGCACGTTCGCGCGCGCAACGACCATCGGCTCGCTGTTGCCCGAGGTCGTCGACCAATCGGCTTGGTTGCTCTTGGACCACGCCGAGTATGCGAGGAAGCCCACGATCATCAAAAGGAGCGGAACACCGATCGCAGGATGGTGAAACACCAGCGAAATCAGCACGCCGATCAGTTCACCGCCACCGCCACCGCCACCGCTACTTCCGCCACCGCCCCCCGAGCTCCGGCTGCCCCCGCCGCTCGATTTCGAGCCGCCGAACGATTGACCGCCTCCGGGCCTTGCCCATGCTTCGTTTTGCGTGAGCAAGATCCAGACGCTGGCGATCACAGCGCAGGCAGCTACTATGACAAGTAACTTAACGAGTCGGTGACGAAAGAGCACTCTCATCATGCGACCATCTCGTCGGGAAGCTCGTTTTCGTCGTCGTCCTTGCGTGGATAGAGTGTGCTGAGGCTCTTGCCCATTTCGATGACGGCTTTTGCGACTGAGGCGCTGTCATTCGTGTCAACGCCCACTTCAGCGATAGCCACTGCAGATGCCCATGCCGGGCCCGTTCGCTTGGTGTCGAGGCCAACGTCCTCAAGAATCACGGCGACGCGCTCAGCCATTGCGAGATAGAGAAGAACGCCGGTTCGGTCGCGTGTCTTCGAGATGCCGAGGTCATAGAAAGCAGCTTTCGCGGCTCTCTCCGCGGCGCTTCGCCTACGGCTTGGAAACAGCAGAAAACGCGGCGCGAAGGGCACAAGACGAAATAGAACGACGCCTGCGACAAATGCGATGGCGAGGTCGAGCGGAATGAAGTGAGTCGCAAATTCCGTTTCGGCAAACAATAGAACCATCAAGGTTGCCGCCGACGTGACGAACCCCGTCAGCGCGGCCGCTCCCCAATGTGGGTCGGCCTCGCGTCGCAAGACGACAACAAATTCGGCAGCGGTGAGACTCTCAGCCTCGCGTACCGCGTCGACAATTTGCGTTCGGGCTTCGGCTGAAAAGAGGGAACTCAAGACGCCATCTTCGCGGGCGGGGGCCGTGGTGGCAAGGGTCAGCGCGAAGAGGCCGCCCCGCTTGGCGGCGACCCTGCCCCCTCGGAATCATTGACGTAGTCGCGAACGAATGTCGTGACATCAACGCGGAGGCGGTATTTGCGCGGTGTCGCTCCGATTTCGCCTTCGACCGCGATCTGAACTTCGCCGCCGCGGGCGCGTTCGAGCTTTGTCACGACAACCCGTAGCGCAGAAGGTGCCCCCGGAACTGCAAGCGTCACGCTGTTGGGGATGGCGAGTTCGCCTCGTTTGAGCTCGGCGCTTTTGGGGCCAATGACGAGCTCGGCATTAAATGTCGTGTTCGCCGTCGGTGAAGGCGCGAACGCGCTCGTGCCACTTTCGCGAAACGAGCCGAGTGTGATGCGTGTTTGATCGCCGCTTTCTCTCACGACGAGTCCACGAGAAAGTGATGACGAAAGATCGCTCTCAGGTTCGCCTGCGCTCGCGCTGCCGTCTATTGCGGTAACTCGGAGCTTTCCCTTGGGCGCTCCGATCGTGAGCGTCTTGCGCGGCCCCTCAAGAATTGCGCCCCAACGGGCTGCCTCACGCTGGCAGCGTGCCCTCGGGCCAGCGAACGGAACACGTCCGCATGCCATGGCACTTCCTGAAGCGAGCGCGTCGCACTTCGCGCGATCAATGAAAGACACGCCGGCACAAAGCGCGGGCGCTCGACTCGCGACCGCAATGCAAAGAGGTTCACGGCCGTATTCGTGACGCGTCGGAATTTCGAACGGACATGCGTTCTCGTCACCGGAGACGATGGCGACGTCACGCTCGCAACGTCTCTGCAGAAACGACGACTCGATGGGCATGCAACGCTTGGCATCCTTCGCCTTCACCGCATCGAGGGTGCGGCACGCGTCAAAGAGGAATGTTTCGTAACCGATAGATTCGAGCGCGTCAGCGACGAGAGGGTCGAGCTGTGCTCGCTTTTGCACGCATGCTTCGATCGTTGTGAACGCAGCGACGTCGGCCTTGAGATCGCCCGCGGGCGCAGAAGGGTCGACTGACAGCTCAAAGGCGGCGGCGTCGACGCGCAGAACGCTGGCAACGCCCGAAGGACTTGTGACGGGAGGCTCTCTTATTGGTAAAGTTTCTTTATCTTTGCAAGTCGCGACGAAGAGCATGCAACCAAGCGAGAAAAACCGGTTCGTAGGAAGAGCAAAGGGTCCCATGCGCACTCTTTTGCATACCACCTCCACTTTGCTCATGATGGCCGAAGGAGGCTATCGCGGTGTCATGCAAAGGCTCAGCATTCGCACGCGCGTAGCGCCGCCGTCGTAGAGCGCAGCTTCGCACGCACGAAGGGTCGCGCCCGTTGTGCGCACATCGTCAACGATCATGACCGAGCGGCCTTCGACTCCACCACGCGCGCGAACCGCAAACGCACCGTTCACGTTGAACTCGCGCTCTCGCAAACCAAGTTGAGCTTGCGCTTCGGTGTTGCGCGTCCGTCGAAGGAGCAACGCGCTGTGCTCGGCGTTGCTCGCTTCTGCGACGGTGCGCGAAAGCCAAACGCATTGATTGTAACCTCGTTCGCTCAATTTATCTCGATGGAGGGGCACCGGTGCGACCAAGTCAAAGGGTTCGTCCAGTGCTTCGCCCAAACCAAGAACAAGCAACTGACCGAGTACAGGTCCGAGGTCACGCCGCACTTCGTACTTCAAGCGCGTGAGTGCACGTGCAATGGCGCCTCCGTAAAGAAAGGGCGAATGGGGATGCGTCGATCGCTCCACCGTCGCAACACACAAGCCGCAAAACGCCGTGTCCCTCCGAACGGCTTCGTCGCATGCAATGCAGCGCGATGGAGACAATTGCTCCAGAATCCAAGAAATCGTAGTAGCTCTCATGGAACGAGGTCGACCACCAACCCTCATCGGTTGCGCGCTACGTTCGGATCGATATCGCTAGAGCAATTGCACAGGATCGACGTCGATCGCAAGACGCGCCGCGCGCGGTAGTTCCGAACGTGCGGCGAGCACGCAGGCCACTCCGTAGCGAAGCGCCCGACGTTCGACCGATCGCAAGAGAACGCGAAAACGATAGCGGCCACGCAGGCGCGTTAGTGGGGCGGGCGCCGGACCGATAACTTGGAGTGCGGTCGCCTTCACGGCCGCACGCCTCGCAATTTCCGCGACACGCGCGCAGGTCTCTCTCGCGATGGTCTCGTCGACAGCGTCGACGCGCAAGAGAACAAGGCGCGAGTAGGGCGGGTATCCAAGCTCCTTGCGATCGTTGAGCTCGCGCGCGATGAAACCGTTCACGTCGTGTGTTTGAGTGAACGTAAGAGCCGGGTGTTCAGGATCGTAGGTCTGTACGAGCACTTGCCCTGGCAGATCGCCCCGGCCTGCTCGACCTGCCACTTGCACCATCAATTGGAAGCCACGTTCGGTCGCGCGGAAATCGGGGATAGATAGCGCCGCGTCAGCGTTAATGACACCCACCAGCGTTACGTTGGGTAGGTCGTGTCCCTTGGTCACCATCTGCGTGCCCACAAGAATGTCGAGCTCGCCGGAGCGCACACGCTCAATGATCGCCTCTCCCCTTCGACCGCCCCCGACGTCACGATCAAGCCGACCAATTCGCGCCTCCGGAAATGCCTTTCCAAGGGTCTCCTCGAGCTTCTCGGTACCGAGGCCGTCGAGCGTGAGCGATGTGGCCCTGCACTTCGGGCAGGCCGTTGGCATCAGCGACTCATATTCGCAATAGTGACAAATGAGCTTGCCGCGCTTGTGGAACGTAAGCGCGACGGAGCAAGACGGGCACTCGAGCGTCTTTCCGCACGTGTCACAGAGCACGCTCGGCGCAAAGCCTCGTCGGTTCAAAAAGAGAATCGTCTGTTCGCCGGCGGCGAGCGTCTTCTCGATGGCACGATGCATCGGGATACTGAGCCTCCGGTCGCCCGTGGGGCCAGGGCCCATACGTCGAAGGTCAATCAACTGAACCTTCGGCAGCGCCTGCTCCCGCGCGCGCGCGGGAAGAACAAGACGCTCGGCCTTGGCCATGGTGGCGAGGAACTCGCTCTCGAGTGAAGGTGTGGCGCTCCCAAGAACGCAGACGCCGTGCGCACGCCGTGCGCGCAAGATGGCCATGTCGCGCGCGTTGTAGCGCACACCGTCTTCCTGTTTGAACGAGGAGTCATGCTCTTCGTCCACCACGATGAGTCCCAGCTTTTCCACCGGCGCGAAGAGGGCACTCCGCGCTCCGATAACAACATTCACTTTCCCAGAGGCAAGCCCTGTCCACATGGCGAGGCGCTCGCGCGCGGGAAGCTCGGAATGAAGGACGGCTAACTCGTCACCGAACCGCGCTCGAAACCGCGATACGAGTTGCGGCGTGAGCGCAATTTCCGGCACAAGCACGATCGACCCACGGCCTTCCGCCTTCGCGCTCGCGATGGCGTGGAGATAGACCTCGGTTTTTCCCGATCCCGTCACACCGTGAAGCAGGAACGTGCCACCGTCTCGCTCGATCGCCTTTGTGATTCGTTCGCGCGCTGCATCTTGGGCCTTGGTGAGGGACGGCGGCGTGTCGCTTGCGACGGGTGCACCGAGGTTTCGCGTGTCGACAACCTCTCGCACTTCGATACGGACGAGTCCCAGTTGGTCAAGTCGCTTACATATCGAACCCGCGGTCGGCCAGCGCTCCTCGAGCGAGCGGATCGGTGCATCACCGACGGCACGCAGGTGACTGAGCAGCAGGTGCGCGCTTCCTCGTGGAAGCTTCGCGTCCGCCTCCCCGAGGGTGGCGACCGCCCAGCGTTGCATGCGCCTCGTGATGCCGGTCTTTTTTCCGAAGAGTGATGGCCCCGCGATCTCAGAGGCGGCCCCTCGCTCGATTGGAGGAAGGGCAAGGCGCACAGCTTCACCGATCGGCGCGAAGTAGTAGCTGGCTAGCGCTTCGATGAAAGTTAGCAATTCTCGGCCGAGCGCTGGCTTGTCGTCAAGAACACTGACGATCGCCTTGAGCTCGCCCGGTGGAGGATTTTCCTCAGGGCCGAGCACGACGCCCATCACACGACGTGACCCTAACGGGCAAACGACGCGGCAACCGGCCGCGATCTGTTCCGTCGCGCGATAAGTCAGCGGATGCTCGATAGGGGCAAGAACGGCGACGCGAAGGACGTTCATCGCGAGCGGAATGCGAGAGCAAACGCTGCCACGACGATGACGACAAAAACGAGAACGAGGAACGCGCGACTCTTCGGCCTCGAAGCCTCTTCTTTCGGCTCGATATCGCGGGGCTCTTTCGTCAATATTGCTGACGAAATGGGCGGCCTGACGTGCGAAAGATGGGGCTCCGTCGCGCCGTCGATCGCGATCAAAGTAACGGATGCCCCTCCGCGCTCGAGCGCGAGGGCGGCACGTTCGCGCGCTCGCCGTCGTTCGACAATGTCGTCACCGAAATGTTCGCTCATCCACTCGCCAAACCGAAGCGGACTCGCAAAGAGGCCGGCCCGCATCATGTAGTCTTCCAGATCCCGAAGCATCGCACTTGCGGTTGGGTAGCGCTCTTCGCGATCGGCAGAGAGCGCGCGCGCAACGACCGCCGTCAACGCTGCCTCCTCCGCGAGACCACGCGACGGAAGAGTTGGAATGTCGGCGGTTCTCGCAAGTTTGAGAAGCGAGAGTCCCCCCTCGCTGGTGCGATAGAGTCGACGCCCCGCGAGCAATTCCCACAAAACAATGCCGGCTGCAAATACGTCGGCGCGAGCGTCGATAGGCTCACCACGCGCGTGCTCTGGACTCATGTAGCCAGCCTTGCCTTTGAGAAATTCGTCACTGGTGTCGCCAGGTTCGACCGCCACATTTGCGCGCGCAATGCCGAAGTCGCAGACCTTTACCTCGCCATCGACGGACAAGAGAATGTTCGACGGTGAAACGTCGCAGTGAACGAGCCCGAGCCGATTGCCAGCTTCGTCCGTGCGACGATGTGCATAGTCAAGTCCCTTGAGCAAATCTGCAACGACGTGTAGGGCGAACTCGACAGGCAAGCGAGTCTGCGACTTCGAGCAGAGACGCAAGAGCGCGTTGAGGTCAAAGCCCTCGACGTATTCCATCGCGATGTAGAGACGATCGTCTTCGCGACCAAGGTCGAACACTTGAACGACGTTACCGTGGTTAAGGTCGGCCGAGAGCTTCGCCTCGTGTACCAACATTTCGGCAAAGTGCGCATTACCTGCAAATTCCGGAAGAATTTGTTTGATGACCGCGAGTCGAACGCCGCCAAAATCGGTCTGAGCGCGCGCGAGGAAAATCTCGGCCATCCCACCTTTGCCGATAAAATCGAAAAGCGTGTAACGACCAAAGTGGTGCGGCAAAGTGCGCGTGCGAGGTTCTGGCGTGGCCATCAGGAACTCACCAATGTTTCCCGCGACACCGAGGCGGTCAAGTGCGTATGCGCGTATGCTGCAATCAATGAGGTCGTGGCCCCTCGCGATCGTATCGACGCTGCCGTTTTTGGCCTTGTTTGTCGCGTCGTGTTCGCGTTTCTCGCCGGTGCTTTCGGTAGACGCCGCGGCTGCGCCTTCCGATGCCGGAGCGCCTCCCGCGCCAAGTGCCCCAGGCCCGTCTTCGGCGCCATCGTGCCTCTTTTCGGAGTGCGTGCGTCAAATGGACTGGGTTGCGGCGGACGCTGCTTACGCAGGACTCTCGACAGCCGAACGAGAGACGCCAACTGTTACAATTGCACGTGCGCGAGTCCTCGTGAACATGGGGCGGGTCACTGATGCGCTCGCTCTGCTTTCGGACATTGAGCCCAAAGCGAGCGCGTTCGCGGAGGCGATTCTTCGCGTGCGGATGGACGCCGTGCGGGCTGACGCGGCGGCAGTTCGGCGCGCACCCAAGGTGGCCAGATCTGTCGCGCAAGCGTTCGCGATGAGTCCTGAT
>JAHFDY010000100.1:0-3638 GCA_023248735.1 Myxococcales bacterium | reverse complement strand
GCGGATGCGACACTCAACAAGCTCATCTCCGGCAAAGGCGTGCCCAAAGATGTCGCGATTGCGGCGAGGCGCCTTCGTGCGGCTAGAGGTGGCGGTGCGGCTGCTGCGGACTTGCGCTGGCTCTTTGTCAACGCGCCAACGTCTGCGGATCCAGACCCAAAGGTTGAGCCCACCGTCGATGAATGGTCGAGGCGCGCTGATGCTCTCGCGAGACAAGGAAACACCGATCTCGCGCTGGCGAGCAATGCGAGCGCGGCGTCGGAAGCCAAGACGGACGCCGAGAAGCTCGCGGTCGCGAGACAGCGCGCATATGTGCTCTACAAGTCGCGCGCGCGCTATCTCGAAGCGGCGGAGCAACTCGGCAGACTCGGACAAGCTGGCGGGCCACACGCCGACGAAGACGCCTTCCACGCAGCGCGCGCGCTTTCTCGTGCCGATCATGACGACCAGGCGATTGCGGGCTACGAGGCGCTCGCGCGTTCGCGTCCGAAAAGCGAATGGGGCATGCGTGCGGCGTATTTTGTTGGGTACCTGCGTGCGCTTCACGGCGAGTGGGCACAATCGGAAATTGCGTTGACCAAATTTCTGGGGCTCCACCCAAAGATCGCCGAAGCGCGCGATGCCGCACGATTCCTCGCGATCGCTGCCTACGCGCAAGAAAAGTGGCCGATCGCGCGCGCACGATTTCAAGCGCTCGCGTCATCTGCGAAGGGATCGGACGAAGCCGTGCGTGCCACGCATCTAGCAGCGTTGTCGGACGTGCGCGGTGGTGGCAAGAATGGTCAAGATACTTGGCGATCGATCGCCTCGCGGGATCCTTTCAGTTTCTCCGGCGTCGCGTCGCGTGCTCGCTTGCGCGAAGCCGGGCGGGCGGTCCCTCTGCTCCCAAACCTTAGTGAACCCGACCCCGAAGCGTCGCTCACGCCCGCCGCTGCCGCACTTCACGGCGTGGGGCTCGATGACGATGCAGAGGCCCTGCTCGCGACGCAGCTCGGGCGGGCACCCATTCACGAGGCGTGCAACGCACTCGAAGTGACCGACCGGGCGCATGTGAGATTCACGCGGGTGGCAGCGGTTTCTCCCGGCGCCGTCGATCGCGGCGAGCGATGGGCGTGGTCTTGTGTCTATCCCTCGCCGTACAAAGTCTGGGTCACCCCGAGCGCGCAGCTTTCACCTTCGCTCGTTTGGGCGGTTATGCGCCAAGAGAGCGGATTTCATCCCCGGGCGACGTCGCCTGCGCTCGCGCGTGGGTTGCTTCAGCTGGTTGACGATACCGCAAGAGCGATGGAGAAGGAGCTCGCCCAAGCGAGCCATGATCTCTTCGACCCGAAGCACAACATTGCGCTCGGCACCAAGTACATCGGTAACCTTCTTGACCGGTTTGGGGGCCAAACACCGCTTGCGATTGCGGCCTACAACGCTGGGCCCGAAGCCATCGCGCGATGGCTCGGGCGCGCGAAACTGACCGACGTCGAGGTGTTCGTCGAGTTCATCCCGTACCACGAGACGCGTAACTATGTGGCGCGCGTCTTAAGCAACTACGCGCGGTATTTGTGGCTTACCGAAGGCCGCGACCTTCAGCTTCCAACGAAGCTCGTCGCGCCCGATCGCTGAATCGCCCGCGCTCTGCCTCTTCATGATACGACCTTGAGTCCGTGGTTGGACTGTTCGTTGCTGCGCTCTGCATCGCGTTAAACGGCTTCTTTGTCGCGGCAGAATTTGCGCTCGTCAAGGTGCGCGCGACGAGCGTGCGCGCGATGGCGAAAACGGGAGATCGCAAAGCGATCGTCGCCCAAGAGATCCTCGAACGCATCGAGCGATACTTGTCGGTGAGCCAATTGGGTATCACCGTTGCGAGCCTCGGTCTCGGGTGGGTGGGCGAACCCGCGATCGCCAAAATGATGAATAACCTCGCTCTTGGCCTCCTTGGACGCGTGCCATCGAGAGGAGGCGAAGTTGTCATTCACGTAACTGCCCTCACCGCACTGACGTTTGGGCACGTCATCTTTGGGGAGCTCGTACCCAAGCTCGTTGCAATTCAGCGATCGGAGCAAACCGCGCTCTATTCGGCGATTCCGCTGCGCGTCGTCTTTCTCGCTTTTCGTCCTGTGCTCTGGGTGCTTGAGGTGACATCGCGCGCAACGTTGGTTGCGCTCGGGATGGACCCACGCGCGACCGAAGGAAAGCTCTCCGAAGAAGAAATTGTAGCCATTTTAGCTACGAATGTGGCGCACGGTCCGCACGGCATCGAAAAGAGTCGACTCGTGGAGCGTGTTTTGCGATTCACGCAACGCACGGCGCGTCACTGTATGGTTCCGCGCGTTGACGTTGTTTCTATCCCGATCGATACCCCCGGCGACAGAGTGCTCAGCATGATTCGCCAACACGAGTACTCGCGCATCCTCCTGACCACGAGCGCATCGCTCGACGACATTGAGGGCTATCTGTACGCGAAGGACATCTTGCTCCACGAGAGCCCACATGCGATGCCTGATATGCGCGGCATCTGCCGACGCATCATCTTTGTGCCTGAAACGCGCAGCGCCATCGATGTATTGCGCGAGATGCAACGGACCAACTTGCACATCGCCGTGCTCGTCGATGAGTACGGGGGCACGAGTGGAATTGTAACGTTAGAAGATCTGTTAGAAGAGATCGTCGGCGAAATCCGCGATGAGTTCGACGAAGAGCCGCAGCGCATCGTTGCCGTGCCTGGTCTTCCGAACGCGTGGGATGTCGACGCGCTTGTCGCTCTCGAGGAGATTCGCGGGCTGGGTGCGCCCGTCCGCGATGTCGACCTCGGCGAGCCCCTTGGCACTTTTGTCGTTGCGCACATCGGAAGACTGCCGCGGCTCGGCGACCGCGTGGATCTCGCGCCCCATTGGCGCGCCGAGGTGACGCAGGTAAACCGCCGGCGGGTCACACGGGTGCAGGTCATCCGCGTGGAGAATCAAGCTTAGGAAGCGCGCCAGTTTGCAATCCTACGGCCCCGGTCATTGCGGCTACGGGGTGCGATGATATCGCCACGTTGACCACACCAACTTCCATGGTATGCCCCGCATCCGTTCGGGCGAATGGCGCGTGCGGACAAGGAGTTTGGGAATGAAAATCAGGTATTTCACGGGGTTTGTGTTGTCAATGGTCCTGGGGCTCGCTGCGGGATGTGGCGGGAGTCAAGTCGACGCCGACGTCGAGTCGGGCAACGACGAAGGTGCGCTCACGGTCACCAAGGGCACGACCCTCAAGACCGCCGGCTGGGACCACGTTCCTTCGGCCAATCTCTCCTGCGCTGGCGACGGCGGCGAGCCGACTTACACAGGCAAAACAAAGGCGGGGAGCAAGAAGCTCTACGTCAGCTTCCCTGGCACGGCGGGCCGCACGGCGACGTTCACGCTCGACGCCAGTTGGACCGCGAAAGCTGGCGCGCTCGTTGCGGTGACCGACGTCGACTACAAGGTGCTCGCAACAAGCTTCACGTCGTCCGGCAAAACCGTGTCAACGGCAGTTACATTTCCGACCGACGGCAAGTACTTCGTGTTCTTCGCACCGAACATTCCGGGCCACGCGCCAGCGGGCGCAAAGGTCACCGTCAACGCAGCTTGCAGCGCCAACAAATTTTGCGCTGAGCGCACCGTCAA
>JAHFDY010000099.1 GCA_023248735.1 Myxococcales bacterium | reverse complement strand
CGCGGGTGAACAGCTCGGAGAGAACACGCGAACCGGCTGATGACCCACCGACGCTTGCGACGAGCTCGTAGAGTTCGTTGCTTGTGTTGGCCCTCCGAGCGCGCGACTCAAACGCACGTGCCGCAGTTCGCAACCGACGCACCTGCAGCACTTTGAGCGCGGCGACCACCCACACCATCACCGATGCTCCGATGAGTATGAACACGGTGATCCGCACCGGCCACGACGCATGGGTGACGAGTGTCAACAAGTCGAGCTTGATGGCGCTCGCTTCGTCGGTGCCGGTCGCTGGAGCGGAAAGGAGCATCAGCATTCAATTGGTAATTGGCAGTTGGTTATTGGCCGAGCATGACGTCGACGCGACGGTCTTTCGCGTAGCCGGCTTCGTCTGTGCCTTTCGCGTCCATCGCCCCACGCGAGGTTGATTCGGTCTTCTCCTTGGTCATGCCTTTGCCAAGCAGGTACCCCGCAATGGCGTCAGCACGCTTGTGACCGAGCAACATGTTGTACTCGGTTGAGCCGCGCGAGTCGGCGTGCCCCACGATGCGTAGGCTGCGGCCCTTCAAAGGCCCGCTGAGGAAGCATGTGGCAACCTTGTCGAGCGGCAACGTATCTTCCTTGCGAACGGAAGCGGCGTTGTATCCGAAGAACGCTTCTGGCTCCGGGATGCCGCATGCGCGGAGAATGTCCTTGTCGATTTGAACCTGACTCGACGTCTCCTCAGGCGTCACGGTTGCAGCCTTTGGCGCTGTGGTGTCGGCGGGCGCTGCTGTTGCGGCGACCTTGTCTGGTGTCTTGGTTACGGGCGGATCGCCGCCGCAAGCCATGAGTGAAAGAGCGAACAGCGTGCTGCAAGTCATGTGGCGCATCGAGGGTCTCCTTCGAGGAATGGCGGCTAATGTCGCCCGATATGTGGAACGTTGGCAAGCTCCGGACGTTACAGCTTGCGTTCAAGTTTGTACTTGCGGTTCGAAGTGCCATGATCGCCAAGCGCTTCCACACGCAACATGGCCAGGGCAATTTCTTTCACTCTGCCGTCTTTTTGCCTGAGATGAAGGCGATCCCCATCGCTCTTAAGCACCTCGCATGTGCCGAAAGCGAAGTGTTCCACACTGTCTCCAGGTTCGGGAAAAACGGACTCTCCCTGAATCGGAGCAAGCCGTGTGGGTTTCGGTGGCATGACCGAGGTGTTCGACGAGGCGGAGCTTTGTCTTTGCGGCGGAGGTGCTTCGACTTCGTCGGCTGGAGTCGCGCTGGCAGCGTTTGCCGGCGTGTCCAAGGCGTCGATGCGAAGGGTAAGTTTCTTGACGGTTGCGCTAAGAAGCTCACCAGCCACGATCTCTGGACCAAGCACCCCCTGTCGCGAAAGCACAATCATCAGCCTGAGCGAATCCGCGCGCGCTACCCCTCGTAGACTCACGGCAAGCCACTCGCCGGGGAGCGACCGAACTTCGGGTCCGTTGGGGCCGCTCAGCTGCAGCGCGATGTCACGCAGTGAGCCCATCCCCTCGACCCACGCGCTCTTGCTCGTGCATTGCGCGAGCACCGCGGTCTGGATCGCCTCTGGCAGCGCCGAGCCCTCGCGCAAATCGGTTACGTCGCTCATGGGGCTACCTTCTTCTTGTCGGTGGATTCGGTGGTGGGGGCGTAGCGAAGCGATAGAAGCGCGCGAAAGTCGGGGTTTGGAAAGGCGTGGTCGCCGATGGGTATCGACGTGCCGGCGCCAAGCATCGCGGCGAACCTGCGATGCGAAAACGGGACGCTCCGCACGCTAGCCGTCCACTCGGACGATGATGCTCCACTCACGAGCGAAGGCAACGCGCGCGCTTCGACCACCGCAGACAAGAGCTCTTCGCTGACGAGGTCATACCCGAGACCCAGCGCCGCGATCGCTTGTGAACCTACTTGACTGTCAAGAAAATTGGTTGTCGGTCGAATGCGCACGCCTGCTTCTGCTGCCGCGAACCAACGCTTGCGCCTGTACTCCGAAGAGAGGGATAGGGAGAATGTGGCTGTGCGGTCGCTCACGAACTGGGACCGTTCGCCAGCTGGGATGCTCGTCGTAAGGCGAAGCGCACCGCCCCAGTCACCGCCGACGCGCTCCTCGGGAACGTCTCGGTGCGGCGCCTTCCACGCCCAAGCGAAACCGAATCGAGGATCGCCCATGGCGGTTGCACGAAGTCCGTCGCCCGCCGTGATCGAACGCAGGCCTTCACCCGACTGCGCAATTGTAACCGGGAATGCTGCAAATAACTCGAGGCGCGGGGCTACGCCGAATGCGATCAGGAAGTTCGCGTTCATTTGATGCGACACGACTGGCGACTCGCCACCGAGCGGACCGGGCGAGGGAGTGTGGGCAACAATAGGATTGTGCTGGAAGCTCGTCACCAAACCGAATGCGACTTGGCCGGGGAGGGTCAGCTCCGTGGCTCCGATACCGAAAAACCGCGACGCGCCTGCATTCGGCCAAAATGTGTCCGCGTTGACGCACGTGTGGACTGAACCGACGCAAGGGGTAGCAGCATTCGCGGACGCGGAAACGATTGCTAGCGCGGTGAAGGCCACCCATCGCAGAGTCATGCGCGGAGACGATAACACGCGCGAGCGATCGCGTCGTAAGCTCCGAGAATGAAGATCGTGCTTGGAAGCGCGTCGCCTCGAAGGCGTGAGATCCTCGACGCCTTGGGGATTCTGTACGACGTCGTGATCGCCGACGTCGATGAGGCTTCCGAGTTCGGCGAAATGCCGCTCCGTTACCTTGATCGCGTTTCGACCGCTAAATTCACCGCCGTCGCAAACAAGGTCGATCCCCAGCGCTACATATTGGTCGCGGACACAATTGTGATCGTCGACAGTGACATTTTAGGCAAGCCCAAGGATGACGTTGAAGGCGCCAGCATGCTCCAGCGTCTTTCGGGTCGCACTCACGAGGTGTCGACGCGATTTCTCTTCGGCCTCGGCGCCGCGGTGCTTCATGCGGAAACTGTGCGTACCGAGGTACATTTTCGCGCGCTCGAGGCCGCGGAGGTCTCCGCGTATGTTCGCACCGGCGAGGGTTGCGACAAGGCGGGTGGGTACGCCATCCAAGGGCGGGCAGCCGCGTTCGTTGATTGGATTCGCGGCTCCTACAGCGGCGTCGTCGGGCTCCCAGCGGCAGAAGTGAGCGTTGCGTGGCAACGCCTCATGCGCGATGCGACGAATTGATCGTCTGCGGGCCTGAGATCGCCTCTTGCCGGCGGGCCTCGCGCAGCGCATGCTCGGCCAGGTCAACGTTATCTAGATGATCGCTGGCTCCTTCCTTCGGGAGGGGGCGGGAGGAAAGTCCGAGCTCCAGAGAGCATGGTGCCGGGTAACGCCCGGTGGCGGCAACGTCGAGGATAGTGCCACAGAAAAGTAAACCGCCTTGTCTATTGCGCCAGACCCTCGGGTCGTAACGTAATCGCCACGGTAAGGGTGAAAAGGTGGAGTAAGAGCCCACCGCGTCGACGGTAACGTCGACGGCACGGCAAACCCCACCAGGAGCAAGACCACGTAGGCAGGCAGTAAGGCCGCAAGGCCTTCGAAGAGCGGCTCGCTCGGCGTCTGCGGGTAGGTTGCTAGAGGCGTTCGGTAACGGGCGCACTAGAGGAATGATCATCGCCACATCGAGGGTGACCAAGAGGTGGAACAGAACTCGGCTTATCAGAGACGTTGACCAAGATGCCCGCTTCGTGCGGGCGTCTTGCTTTGGTGCAAAGCTGGTTGCTGCTGTCGCTCACGGCACAATCTCGGGCCCAAGCGTGCTTGCGCGGCATGCTCTCCAACGTCAGTGTTTCACATATGGCGAATATCACCTCCCGACATTTTCGGCGCTTCAGCGCACCTGTGGGTGAGGTGAGGGCTTGGCTCAATCACACGTGGACTGGCACGGGACGCGATCTATTCCCCTCAGACCTCATCGCGACGACCCGAGAAAATCCACGAGATGTCGCGATGGATGCGCTCATTCCTGGCGTGACGATCTGCACGCACGGTCCGCTCGCGTTTCGTGTCGATCGCAATGACGCAGAAGAGTTGAGGTTCGCAACGCCCTATGGAAGCCACGGTTTTATCGTCAAAGAAGTTGACGGTCAAACCCAGGTTGAGCACGTCTTGTCGATGGACTTTCCGCTGTGGCTTCGCGCGGTTTGGGCGCTTGGGATTCGAAGTGGTCACGACTTTGCGGTCGAAGCCATCTTCGATCGTTTGGAATCCACCTTGCGGACGGGAGCCATCCCGACTCGGACCGAGCGCGCGTTGTCGCCTGGGTTGCGTCTTATGCGCCTTGTGCTCACGAGCCCTTTGATGAAGCATGTGCGAGCGTGGTTTGTGCGCAATTTGGCGCACGCTTGAGCTTCCCGCGTCGCTCGAAGAGCGCAACATGTCCCGCATCCTTTTGCAGCCACAGCGGACTCGTGCTTCAAACGCCGGGTTCAGTCGTCCAACGGTTTGGCCTATGCACGATATTTCGCGTCGACGCATTCTCGCAGCGGGTACTGCCATGTTTGCATGGTGGTTTGCGCGCGACGTAGAGGCTGAAGCGGGGCATCCCAAGGTCGTCGATATTGAGAAACACGCGAAGGGCACAACGCTGACGCTCGATCTCGAAAACGCGCCGTTCCCAAGTCAGGACTCGACCGTAATGGTCTTCGTTCCGAGCACGTTTCGCGACGGCGGAACGCTCGACCTGATCGTTCATTTTCACGGTCACGGCGCCAAAGCGAAGAAGGCGATCTGGGATCACCAACTTCGCGGACAACTCTACGACAGTCGTCGCAAGTCGATTCTCGTCATGCCGCAAGGGCAAGACAATGCCTGGGGTAAGCTTGAAGAAAGCGGTGGGCTGGCGCGACTTCTCACCGAGGTGAGGCAAGTGCTTCAGGCGAAACAGGTTCGCGGTCGCATGGGCAGGCACGCCGTCGGTACGCGTTCGCGGCTAGGAACGGTGGTGCTCTCCGGTCACTCAGGTGGTTACGTGCCGATCGCCCGATGCATCAAGCCGATTGATGGACGGCCAACTGGCGGCGTCGATGTACGTGAGGTTTGGCTATTCGACGCGCTCTACAACGATCTCGAAGTGTTTCGCGATTGGGTGCTCGCGCGGAAGAAAACGAGGCGATCGAAGGGGCATCGCTTGATGAGTATCTACACTTCGGGCACGACGATGAGCTTGAGCCATCAGTTGCGCGATGATCTCGAAGAGAAGGACATCGACTGCGTGACCGACGAACCGGAAGGAAGCATCAGTCGCGAAGAATTCGGTGCCGCACAGGCGCTCTTCATCCAGACCGGGCTTTCGCATCACGCATGCACGTCTCAGAATAACTTGTTTCGCGACATGCTCGTGGCGCTCAGCTCGAAGATCACCACGCGCAAGGGCAAGGCGCGAAAGATCAGCGAACGTTCTACCGATTTGTAAAGGCTGCGTCGTTCGCCCAAAAAGTTGTCCGCGCAAGGTGAGAAACCTTATTGACGATATCGTGCGCAAGTGGCCAGGTTTCTTACTTCTCGCGATTGGACTCGGGTGCTCGGGCAAAGCCGGTAGCGATCCGAATAGTCCCGGTACGACGCTCGGCACCTTCGCGGTGCATGCAACGCGAACCGAAGACACGTGTGGCGATGCGCCGCCAACGTGGGACTTCTCAGTGAAGATCACGAGGGACGCCACCACGCTGTACTGGGTGCAAGGGAGCGTTCCCGTCGCCGCCCATAAATTGTCCACTGGCGGTTACGAATTTACGTCGACGGCGGTGCATCCGCTACGGGCCGAGAACAAGGCACTCGAACTCGCCGCTTGCTCGGTGACGCGTGACGATCAGAGTAGCGTTGCGCTCGGCTCCGACGAGGCGACGTTTACAGGTGCGCTCGAGTACGCGTATGTGCCCGTGACCGGGTCTGACTGTCGCGATCAAACAGCCGAGTTCGGCGGTACCTACGCCGCGCTCCCCTGCAAGCAGCGGTTTTCGCTCGACGCGACGAAATCGTCCGCAAAGTAACGGTCACGACGTGGCGCCATCACTTGGGCCCCGGTATACTGAACGTGAATGGCGAGCCTGTGGAGAGCTTCTCCCGAGTTGGTTCGGCGCAAGAACACTTGCGCAAGGGTCGCCCCAACTGTGGAGTCGCTCGCACGGAGTATTGTGCGCGCATCCCCAACCATGAAACGCCCGACGTGTGGGGGCGGCATGTTCGCATGCCGCAAAGCCCGGGGCGCCGGCAATGTCCGGAGGAGGGAAAGCAGAATGCAAAGTCCAATGAGTCCTAAACGAGAGGGTGCTTCGAGCTAGTCGATACCCTTTCGTCGACCGCTATCTTGACGGTCGCGTTCTTGACCTCAGTTGGGTCGTAGACAGAGCGGCTTCGGTGACGAGTGTTGCCGGAGCCGTTCGCTATTAACATCCGTGGCGATGTCGCGAGAAGCTGGTCTTCACCAAACCACGCGAGATAGAACATGAGTCACGCGCATGGTGCAAAGGGCGGCGAGCATTCTGAGTGGGTCCGCGATCGTTCTCGCCGCAGCCTTGCCTGCGTGTGGGAAGACGAAGGTGTTTGCGTATTGCGAGCGCTCGCAAGAGTGCGCTGGAGCAGCTGATCCCTCACAACAGTGCGGCGATCTCGACAGGGCCGGTGTGCTGAGCGCTCCCGGTGATCGTTGCGCCACTCAGTTCGAGGCGTGGGCATCGTGCGCGCTCACCAACGCCACTTGTGAGCAGAAACAGCTCGTTGTCGACCCCAAGTCGTGCACGAAGGAGCGCACGACGATCGACCAATGTCGGGGCGTCAATCCGGCCTTTTGACGTCTTTTGTTTCGATCACTCTTGCACCGAAGTCACCTGCGTTTTGTCAATTTGTGAGCTTTTTTCGCGGTCCTGTACGCGGCGCGCACGTGTGCCTGGGATTCACAGACTTGCCAAGTCTCATGAGAACGTCGTAGTAACGTTGCGCCTGCCGCACAGGGTGCGGGCCCGTGGGCGAGTTTCTGCCGCGGTACTTTGAAAAGGGAGACCCATCATCATGAAGAAGATTCTCGTTTGCTTGGCGGCGGTTGCTGCGTTTGGCGTCGTGGCGTGCGGAAAAGATGCGAAGGTTTCGGTTTGCGAGAAAATGATCGATTGCGCTGGCACCGGCGACAAGGCGTCATGCTCCAAGACCGCAAGTGCCGATGCCGGCACCACCGCCACCAAGTGCACGGCTGAAGCCGACGCTGCGGCAAGCTGCTTGGACTCAAAGGGCAAGTGCGACACCACGACCAAGGTCTACTCGGCTGGCACCGCATGTGACTCCGAAGTCGCGGCCTACATCACCTGCTACGCGAAACCCTAATCGTTGACGGGTTCACCTAGCGACGTGAGCCCATTTGCGGCTCACTGTGGGGGGTAGCAAGTCTGCTCCCTTTGCGGGACTAGCTCAGTTGGTAGAGTGCCAGCTTCCCATGCTGGATGTCGTGGGTTCGAATCCCACGTCCCGCTCGGAAACGAGTTGCAACACCAGCTGGTTGAGGGTGCCTTCTCAGCCGGCTTTTTTTGGGTTGAGTTTTATTTCGACTTCCGCCGACCTCGTGTGTAAGGGTCCCGCGCTCAATGCGGAAACGTGCCGCCGGACTTCTGACGCTCTTGATCTTCGTGGGTCTCCTGTCCGCACGTCTCCCAAACGACTTAGCGAAGGCGGGCAAGGTAGACGCCGCAAACGTCGCATGGATGCTCACGGCGACGGGACTCGTGATGCTGATGACGCCTGGGTTGTCGTTCTTCTACGGCGGAATGGTCCGGGGAAAGAACGTCATTTCGACGATGCTTCAGAGCTTCATCGCGCTTGCCGTGATCAGCCTCGTGTGGGTCGTCTTCGGCTTCTCGCTTGCCTTCGGCGACAGCATCGGAGGGGTGGTCGGAGACCCTCGGACTTTCTTCCTTCTTCGCGGCGTGACGTCGGAGGTTCATGCGTCCTTGTCGCCGACCATCCCCCTGAGTCTCTTCGCTCTCTTTCAACTGAAGTTCGCGGTCATCACTCCTGCGCTGATCACCGGCGCATTCGCCGAGCGCGTACGCTTCTCAGCCTATGTGCTTTTCATGGTGCTCTTTTCGATTCTGATCTACGCGCCACTCGCGCACTGCACGTGGCACCCGGATGGTCTTCTCCGAAGGTGGGGAGTTCTCGACTTTGCTGGGGGGACGGTCGTTCACATTTCTGCAGGCGTCGCCGCGCTTGCTGGAGCCCGCTTTTTCGGGCGTCGTCGCGATCACGATCGCCCTCACGAACCGGCGAACATCTCTCTCGTGATGCTCGGAACGGGCATGCTCTGGTTCGGATGGTTCGGGTTTAACGCAGGATCGGCGCTCGCCGCGGACGCCACGGCGATTTCCGCCTTTTTCGTCACGAACACGGCATCCGCATCGGCGACAGTCGCGTGGCTGCTCTGCGATGTCATGCGGGGCAAGAAGCCGTCGGCGCTAGGGGCCTGCATCGGTGCCGTAGTGGGTCTCGTCGCGATCACTCCGGCTGCGGGCTACGTCGGCATTGGGAGCAGCATCGCGATCGGCGGCGTCGGCGCAATTGTGAGCAACGTCGCGGTACACCTTAAGTCAAGGACGACCATCGACGACACGCTCGATGTCTTCCCCTGCCATGGCGTCGGCGGCTTGGTGGGGATGCTGCTCACTGCGGTATTCGCCACCGAAGGGGGCGCGATCCGCGGAACACTCCATCTCTTTGGCGTTCACGTCGGCGCCATGGTCGTCGTCGTACCCCTCGTTTATCTGGTATCCGCAGGGCTGTATCGGGTCGTCGACCTCGCGATCCCCCTCCGGGTACCCGCCGAGGACGAGTTGCGTGGGCTCGACCTCAGCCAGCACGGCGAGAGCATCTACGAGGCGCCATCCAACGTCACGACCGACGCGCCGCGTGGAGCAACTTCGGTGGTCCAGGCCGCGTGAACCACGAGCCAAGTCCCACAGATCAGAGACCCGTCAGCCAGAAAAGAGCATCAACATGCACAACGCCATGAACAGCCGAACCGCGGCTCTCCTCTCCGCCTTCTCCGCCCACGCGACAAAGGACGATGCAGGGACAATCAATGCTCCGCCGAGTGCCTCGTTTGGTTCGTTGAGCCTCCCCTGGCAATCCATTGCGGCGTCTCTCGACGGAGACGCATCCGCGTCGCTTGCCGCGTATGCGCAAGGCAAACGAAAGATCGGCAAAGAGGTTGCGAACAGGATTGCGGACTGCGTCATGCGCTGGGCGCTCAAGAATGGAGCCACGCACTACGCACACTGGTTCCACCCTCTCACCGGTGTCCCAGCGGAGAAGCACGACGCCTTCCTCGCTCGTGGGATTCAGTCGTCTCACGTCGCGATCGAGCAGCTTCCGGGCAGTCTGTTCCTCCAGAGCGAGCCGGACGCGAGCTCGTTCCCAAGCGGAGGCCTCCGGTCCACACACGAAGCTCGTGGCTACACCGTGTGGGATCCGACGAGCCCCATCTTTATCCGTGCCGAGGGCGGCACGAGGACGCTGTGCATTCCGGCGGCGTACGTCAGCTGGCGGGGACACGCGCTCGACTTCAAGACGCCGCTGCTCCGCGCGCTCGATGCCGTGTCGCGTGAGGTGTCTGCGTTCGTGAACACGGTGACGGGAACCAAGACATGTACGGGGGTCATCGCGACCCTCGGAACCGAGCAGGAGTACTTCGTAATCGACAAGACGTTCGTGGCGCTTCGCCCCGACGTCGTCGCTTCGGGTCGAACGCTCCTCGGTGCTCCGTCGCACAAGGGACAACAGCTCGAGGACCACTACTTCGGACCGATTCCGCCCCGCATCCAATGCTTCATTTCCGACGTTGAGCAGGAGCTCTTCCGCCTTGGGGTGCCCGTGAAGACGCGTCACTGCGAGGTCGCGCCTGCGCAGTTCGAGACCGCTCCGGTATTCGAGGAGGTCAACGCTGCCTGCGATCACAACGCACTGACGATGGACGTGCTTCGGCGCGTCGCCGAGCGGCATGGACTCGCGTGTCTCCTCCACGAGAAGCCCTTCGCGGGGATCAACGGAAGCGGGAAGCACAACAACTGGAGCCTTGCGACCCTCGAAGGCGAGAATCTTCTCGAGCCCGGGGCGCAGCCGCAACAGAACCTTCGCTTTCTCGCCACCCTCGCTGCGGTGCTTCACGCGATGGCGGTCCATAATGACGTGATCCGCTCGACAATCGCATCGTCGGGCAACGAGCATCGTCTGGGCGCCAACGAGGCACCTCCGGCGATCATGTCCGTTTATCTCGGATCGGCGCTCGACGCCCTCGTGCGCGCCGTTGCCGATGGGAAGGTCCACACGGTCGAAGAACTCGCGGACCTCACGGTCACCGCAAAGCTCTCCGCGCGACGCGAGCTCACAGATCGCAACCGAACAACGCCGTTTGCGTTCACCGGAAACAAGTTCGAGTTCCGGGCGGTCGGCTCGAGCGCGAACTGCGCCTGGCCAATGACGGTGCTCAACGCAGCCGTCGCCGATAGCTGCCGTGTCCTTCGGCTTCGCATCGAAAAGAAAGGCGGTGCGCGTGAGAAGGCAACGCTGGACGTCATTCAGGAAGTCTTCCAGCAGACGTCGCGTGTTTGCTTCGAAGGCAACAATTACTCTGAAGAGTGGCTCAAAGAAGCGGCGCGACGCGGGCTCTCAAACCACACGACGACGCCTGCCGCGCTTGATGTGCTTGGTAAGCCCGACGCGGTCGCTTTCATCGTCGAACTTGGCATTCTGACTGGAGACGAGATCCACGCGCGGCACGAGGTGTTTGCGGAGAAGTACGTCAAAGAGCTCCAACTCGAGGCAAGCTGTCTCACCGAGCTCGCTACGGGCTATGTTGCCCCCGCCGTCCAGTCCCACATCGCCCGTTTGGGGGCAGCTGCAGCGGCGGCAAACCAGTCGGGCGTCAAGTCGAAGAAATTTGCGGAAGAAATGGAAGCACTGGTCCGGCGGTATGACTCTCTGGGTGCTGCAGTTGTCGCGCTCGAGCGGACGCGCGCCGAAGTCGGGCATGATGCGCGAGCCATCGCCGATCGACTGCGACCTGCGATGAACGCCGTACGCGCCGAAGCCGACGCCCTCGAACAACTCGTTGCCGATGACGTCTGGCCGCTTCCGAAGTATCGAGAGATGCTCCTTTGCGGGGTCTGAGAGGCATCAGCGCACCGTCACGCTGATGCCGGACAGAGCGGAACGAGGGGACCGAATGTCGAGCAAGCTGAAAGAAGATCCAATCAAAAGTACGAGGATGCTCTCGGAGCCTCCCGATCCCCCACACCGAACACCCGAGCTCGAGCTCGTATCGGAAGAGGCTCGAGACCGGCGTCTCCTCCGCGCGCTCGACATCGAGGGGAAGGGTAGGATTGCGCGCCGCGTGCTTCCCGACGCTCTCGCTAGGAACGGATTGCGTTCGGACGATGTCCGCCTTGCCGAGTCGACTGAGCGCTTGGCGGCCCATCCCGATGATGCCGTACTCGACGCCGAGCAGCTGCTCGACGTCATCCGTCCCAACGTGTCCCTGATCGAGCGCGCAATCCGCGGCAATCTGATCGTGCCAGATTTTCCCGCCCTATGTGATGATATTCGGGACATCTACGACCGGACTAAGAAGAACGAGTCTGGCGAAGTTGCAGACTACATCCCGCAACTCGCGCGGGTTCCCGGGAAGCACTTCGGCGTGTCGATATGTACGATCGACGGTCAACGTCTTTCGATCGGCGACACCCGAATCGATTTCAGCGTGCAGTCTTGCACAAAGCCGATCAACTACTGCATTGCGCTCGAGGAGCACGGAGAGGACATGTTCCACCGAACGGTGGGGCGCGAGCCGAGTGGTCGCGGTTTCAACGAGCTCACGCTCAACAAGGATCACAAACCGCACAATCCGATGATCAATGCAGGCGCGATTGCAACCTGCTCAATGATCCGGGGTGATGTGCCGGTCGCCGACCGTTTCGATCACGTCATGTCCGAGTGGGCAAAGTTGGCAGGCAATCAGAAAGCCGGCTTCAGCAATGCCGTGTATCTCTCTGAGAGACAAACAGCCGACCGCAATTTTGCACTCGGTTATTTCATGAAGGAGAAGAAGGTCTTCCCCGAGGGAACAAACCTCGTGGAAACGCTCGAGTTCTACTTCCAGTGCTGCTCCATCGAATCGAACTGCGAGAAGATGGCAGTGATCGCGGGGACGCTCGCGAACGGCGGCGTCTGCCCTACGACCGGTCAGCGTGTGCTCTCGCCGAGCACCGTTCGTTCGTGCCTATCGCTCATGTACTCGTGCGGGATGTACGATTTTTCTGGGGAGTTTGCGTTCACGATCGGGCTCCCCGCCAAAAGCGGTGTTTCAGGGGCACTCATGGTCGTCGTCCCCAATGTCATGGGGATCTGCTCGTGGTCCCCTCGCCTCGATGCAGTTGGGAACAGCGTGCGAGGCATCGAGTTCTGCAGACATCTGGTAGAGCGCTTCAACTTCCACAACTACGATGACCTCGTTGGCTCATTCGGGAACAAGAAGGACCCTCGGCGGCATCGTGAAGAGATGCGCGTCGATGCGGTTACCAACCTGTGCTGGGCTGCGAGCCAGGGCGACCTGCGCGGGATCCAGGGGCTTCTGGCGCGCGGCGTTGACCTGAACCTCGCAGACTACGATGGTCGCACTGCTCTTCATCTCGCCGCGTCGGAAGGGCACTCGAAGGTTGTCGAGGCGCTCGTCGCCCGAGGAGTCGGCGTCAATCCTCTCGACCGGTGGGGCAACACCCCGCTGGACGACGCACTTCGCGGCGCCCACGCGTCCGTAGTGACCGTCCTGGAGGGGGCGGGCGCGCATCGGGGTGCTTCAGTAGTGCAGGCGAATTGACTGACGTACGATGGGCACTCTCGTCGACCAGCCAGCGGATGGGTTCGAATCCCGCGTCCCGCTCGGAAACGAGTTGCAGCGATGTAGCAATGGCGTTGCACAGGCGTGGCAATTCGTAACCGTGATGTCACGAGGCCGGCTGGCGGGTCCTTATAGACTCGCGGCAACTCATGGCGTTGCAAGACATCATCCGTTGGTTGCTTCCACGCGAAGATCACTTCTTCGACATTCTAGAGAAACAGTCGAAAGCCGTTCGTGACGGCTCGATTGCGCTCGCCCGCTTCGGTGAGGGTGACGGCACCCTCGTCTCAGTGCGCGATGCTGTGCAAGAGTGGGAACACCTGGGTGACAGGCTCTTCCACGAAATGGAAGATGCGCTGGCGCTAACATTTGTAACTCCGCTTGATCGCGAAGACTTGCACCGGCTCTCATCCGAGCTCGACGGCGTGCTCGATCTTGCAAACGCTTCGATCCGAGCTTGCGACATGCTCGGCGTGGAGAGTCCGACAATGCCGATGAAGCGCCTCATCGCGACGATCGGGCAATGTGCCGAACTGATTCAGCAAGCGGTGCCGCTGTTGCGCAAGCATGACTACACACGGATTGTCGCTCTAGGGCGCGAGATTCGAAAGCTTGAGAAGCAAGGTGACACGGTCTACCGCCAGGCGATTTCGTCGCTCTTCCGCAATCCCGACGTTGACGCGAAAACGCTCATTCGCGAGCAGAGCGTGCTCGACGATCTCGAAAACGCGATCGACGCCTGCGAGGGAGTCGCAAAAATCCTAGGAAACCTGGCTGTAAAGCATGGTTAGCCTGCTCATTTGCGTGATCGTTGCAGCGATCATTTTTGATTACATTAACGGCTTTCACGATGCCGCAAACGCGATCGCGACTGTCGTCTCAACCGGCGTCCTTCCCATTCGAACCGCGGTGCTGTTGGCGGGCATTCTCAACTTCTTCGGCGCGGTTACGGGCACTGCCGTAGCGAAGACGATCGCGTCTGGTTTTGCTGACGTTCAGATGGTCAATCAAACTGTCGTTCTCTCTGCGCTTGTCGGAGCCTGCGCCTGGAATCTCGTCACGTGGTGGTACGGAATTCCATCAAGCTCGTCGCATGCTTTGATTGGTGGGCTCGCTGGCGCCGTGGTCGCGAAGGGCGGGTTTAGCGCGTTTCGATGGCACGCACTCAAGACGAAGGTGCTCGTTCCGTTGGTCTTGTCCCCGACGCTGGGATTTGTGATCGCATTTGCGGTCATGGTGCTCTTGGTGTGGTTTTTTCGCCGGTGGAAGCCCGATCGCGTGAATCGCGTTTCGCGACGTCTTCAGCTCCTTTCGGCGTGCGGGATGGCGTTCGCGCACGGTTCGAACGATGCGCAGAAGTCGATGGGTATCATCGCCCTGGCGCTCGGATCGTTTGTCGCGGCGGGTGGGACGGGTCTTCCAGCTTGGGCGCTACCGAAGGGCGATCACATTCCGTCGTGGGTCATCGTTGCATGCGCGGCCGCGATCGGGCTGGGGACCATGGCCGGAGGAAAACGCATCATCAAGACGATGGGCACAAAGATCATCCGCATCAGTCCTCTTCAAGGATTTGCCGCCGAGACGAGCGGAGCGCTCACGATTCTCTTGGCAAGTCTTAAGGGCGTACCGGTATCGACGACGCATTGTATTAACGCATGCATCATGGGCGTTGGAGCGAGTAAGCGCGTCAGTGCCGTCCGTTGGGGCGTCGCTGGGAACATTCTCACGGCATGGGTCCTTACGTTGCCCTTGAGCGGCTTCATGGCCTTTGGGTCGTATAAACTCCTGTCGCTTGTCTTTTACGCTTAGGCTTCTCAGGCGCCATCCGCATGGGTACGTGGGCCCCGGTGGGTCGGTCGGTGTCGGCACGTTTGCGGACGCAAGACATCTTCGTGCAGGCCACGCTTCCGGTCTTCGCGTCGCAGCGACATGTGTTGCACTCGCGCTTGAAGGTAGTGCCACTTGGGCATCTATCGATCGCGGTTCCAGTGCACTTCATCAGCGTGCATTGTGTTCGGCCGCTTTTCGCGTCGCACCTACACGTGTTGCATTCGCGCTTGAAGCTCGTCCCCTCGCGGCAGAGCTCAGTCGGAGCGGCGAAGGCGGAAGAGCCACCGAAAAGGATGGCAAGCGCCGCCGAGACGAGGGTGAGCTTCATGGCACTCCTAAAAGGTCCTCTTAAGCGATCAACGGCTCGCTCCTAAAATAACTTCAGGCGAATGCAAACTATGGGCTCCCTCTGCGACGGCTAACGCCAGAAGTTCATCAGGTGCAGCCCGAAATGTCCTACATGACGGTTAAGTTACCTGACGATCGAGGGTTGCGCGTGCTCGATCAAGATCAAGTTCACCCTCCCACCTTGCGACCACGATGGTCGCAACGGCATTGCCAATAATGTTGGTCAGTGCGCGCGCCTCAGACATGAAGCGATCGATGCCAAGAAGGAGCGAAAGCCCGGCAACGGGAATGCTCCCGGTGGCTGCAAGTGTTGCTGCCAGCGTGACGAAACCACTACCGGTGACGCCAGCGGCGCCCTTTGACGTGAGCAGCAAGACGAGGAGCAGCTTGAGTTCCTCGCCCAAAGTCAAAGAAACGCCCGTCGCCTGCGCGACGAAGAGCGCCGCCATGGTCAGGTAAATTGACGTTCCGTCAAGGTTGAACGAATAGCCCGTAGGGACGACTAGACGCACAACTGACGAAGAGCAGCCGAGGCCCTCGAGCTTCGCCATGAGTCGTGGGAGGGCTGATTCAGACGATGACGTGCCGAGTACGATTGCCAGCTCTTCACGCAAGTACGCAAGTAACTTGATTATCGATAGACCCTGAGTACGCAAGACCAGGCCAAGAACAACGAACACAAAGAGGAGCGCCGTTCCGTAAAACGTCGCCATGAGCTTGGCCAGGCTCCCAAGGGTGCCAAGCCCATACTTTCCGATCGTGTGAGCCATCGCACCAAATGCACCAAGAGGTGCGAGGCGCATGACGATGCCAACAACTCCAAATACGCCGGCGGCAAATTGCTCAAGAATCCTGACAAGACCGGCGGCGCGTTCGCCAAGACCTGCGAGGGCGCTTCCGGTGAGCGTAGCGATGAGAAGGATCTGAAGGACGTCGCCCGAGACGAAGGCGCCAACGAAGGTGTCGGGAATGAGGGCGAGTAGGTGCTCGGTAAATCCGTGCGGGCGTGGACCGGAAAGTTGCGCGTTAAGGACCGAGACGTCATGTGCGTTGACGGACTTGTCAACGTTGCTCCCAGGCGTAAAGAGATGCGCCATCCCAAGGCCGATGAGGAGCGCAATCGTCGTCATGAACTCGAACCAGAGAATTGCCTTGCCGCCAACGCGACCGACCTTCCTCAAGTCCTTCATGCCCGCGATACCTACGACCACGGTTGAGAAAACGATCGGGCCGATGAGCATCTTGATCAGCTTCACGAAGCCGTCGCCGATTGGCTTCATCGCGATGCCCGCTTCCGGCTTGAGCCAGCCGACAGCCACGCCAATTGTGATGGCGATGAGGACCTGGACATAGAGGCTGGGCAGCCAACGTGACTTCTTCGGGTCACCTTCGGCGACGCGTTCGGCTTCTTCGGGCGTAAGGTTCACGGGCTGCAGCGTAACTCTACCGAGGTTCAGTGGGCATAACGTTCCCATGTAGGAAGGTTCGTCCGTAAAGAGAGTTTACGTTCACAACGGCTGAGCATCGTTTTCTTTGTTTTCAACGCTCGCTCGGCTTCCATCCGAATCGGCCACGCGCGGCGTCTAGCGACGACGTCGGCTTCTTGTCGGTACCTCGAACGACAAACAGTTCCTCCTCCTGCTCCGCGTGCGCGCCCAGGCGACAGGCGAACAAAGAGAAGAGTGGAGCAACGCCGGCGAGAGGAACAACGTCGCGTTGCTTGACGACCGAAAAACCATGAGCGTGCACTGCGTCGATCGCGCGATTCTTCTGCGCGTGCGGAAAGCAAAAGACGAATGTGCCCTCGCTCTCCAGGTGGGCTGCGGCGACTCTTGCGTAGTCGCGCACATCGCCGCGCAACTCGAAGCGCGCGTGGGCGCGTTGCGAATCAGCCGAGACGATGCCAGCGTGAGGTGGGAAGTAGGGTGGACTACCCGTGATAAGCGGGAATCGTTCGTCGAGATGGAGATCGCGCAGGTCCCCGTAGATTGCGCTTACGCGGTCAGTAATTGCGTTGGCGCGAAGATTCTCGAGCAAGAAGCGATAGCTCCCTTCCTGCGCTTCGATGCATGACATCCGCGCGTTCGATGGTAGGCAGGAGAGCACCATCATGCCGACCGTGCCAATGCCGGTGCCAAGATCGAGAACGCGTTCCACGGGTCCGCAATTTTCAAGGGCATACCAAGCAGTGAGTACGTCGTCGACGGAATGACGGTGGCCCCTACGGCGTTGAAAGATGTTCCAGGAGGCGGTGAGGCCATCGAGCGTCACGGGCTCCCCGAGCTCTGCCTCGAGCTCGCGTCGTCTTTGCTCTAAGACGGTTCGGTCGAAAGGCATGCGCGCCTTGTACCCTACCGACCTAAAGTTGCCGC
>JAHFDY010000002.1:55030-72477 GCA_023248735.1 Myxococcales bacterium | reverse complement strand
GAAAAATCGCAATGCGCGCCCGCTCAACGCGGCGGACGTTGCAGCACGCCTTCACGAAATTGCGCGCGCGACGGGCGTTGGCAATCGCGAGGGACTCGAGCAGTACATGTTGCATGTCTTTGGCGACCGCGCAGAAGAGCGCCGACAAACCATGTCTCACGCGCTCAAGTCGTCCGAGATAGTAACGCCGGATGCGGCTACGTCGAGCGTACGCACCACGACGAGCGACTTGCCAACACGCAGCGAAGATCGCTTGCCCGTCGCCAACAGGGCTCGCCAAAGGGCGGGTTCCAAATCAGGTTCAAACTCTGCGAGCCAAATCACGATCCCACGGAAGCGGCTCAACCTCGCAGCAGCCGCCGTTGCGCTGGGATTCGCAATCTCCTTGACCATCGGTATCGCAGCGTTCGGTCCGCGCAATCGGCCGCATGAACAACCGATTCAAGCGATCGAGCCGATCGTTAGTGCCAACGTGTTGCCTACGCACCCAGCAACGTTACCCTCCGCAGAGAGCGCGCCCAGTGAGCCCCTGGTTGAGCAACCTCGGCCTTCCGCGAGCGCCAAGCGCGTGTACAAGGCGCCGACCAGCCCAATCTTCACAACGCCAGCAAGGGCATCCACGACTTCCCCCGCGCCTCTGGGATCTTCCCCGCCGCCCGTGGCAAGCGTACCGTTGAAGAGTGGCTCCGGCTTGCCGTTCATCTCGTCGCCGCTCAAGTAAGCGAAGCCTCACCACGTTCGCGCTTTTGCTCGCGCTGACTTCGCGCGTAGCTGCCGCGCAAGCGCCAACGCCTCTCGCGGGCGAGCAGGTCAAGCGCTACCACGAAGCGGAGGCTCTCTTCGCAAGCGGACGCAAGGCCGAAGCCGTTGCATTGTGGGGCGTGCTCTACAAAGAGCTCCCACCCTCTCGCGCATTCAAGCTGGCCTACAATCTTGGCGTTGGCCAGCTCGATCTCCGGGACATAACGGCAGCTGCCGAGTACTTCCAGACGTTCCTCGTCGAGCTCGAAGCACACAAAGCAAGGGGCGAGTTGACCGACGACGACTTGAAAGAGCTCGAAGCTCTCGCCGCAAGCGCAAAGAAAGAGATGGCCACGCTACAAGTGACCCGCGGCCGCATTCAGGTAAACGCAGCCGCGGTCGCTGTCGTTGCGAAGGTTGGTGGCGCAGCACCGCGCATCGCCGGCTTCACGGCTTGGCTCTCGCCGGGAACCTACGACGTCGTGTTCGGTGACGGCACGCCCCGCAAGGAGACCAAGTCGATCACCGTGGCTGCGGGCGAGCTGGTCGAAGTCACGCCGACGCCCCCCCCTCCACAAGCGGCGGCCTACAAGGAGGTCGTCACAGTCGCGACCAAACGACCCTTCTCGCCCGTCTTCATCTACGCCGCGGGCGCCCTTACCGCGGGTGCCGTCACAACCGCGATCTATGGCTACGCGCGATATCGGCACTTCGAGGACTTGAAAAATGCGCGTGTCGACTCAACACACGACGATGAAATCGCTTCCGGCGCGGGCACCTCGCGCACGTTGGCCAACGGGGGCCTTGCCACGAGCATTGTCCTCGGCACGGTTACGGCGGGGCTCGTCACGTACTACTTTGTACGCAGCAAAGACGTGCGCGAAACGAAGCGAGTGCCGCTACCCTTTGTAGCGCCGACTCCCAATGGAGCGATGGCTGGCGTGAGCGTAACTTTCTAAGCTCAATCGTTCAGGTTCTTCTCGATACCGTACTTGCGCAGATACGCCCGAACGTGGTGCCGTTCCATACCGCTTTGGCGCGCCATCTCGCTCACGTTTCCTTTCGCGCGCGTGGCCAGATCGCGAAAATACTCGCGTTCAAAAGCCGATATGGCCTGCTTCTTCGAGTCGGCAAAAGCCGTCGCCGCCGAGCGGGGAACTTCGACAGATGGCATCGTTCCGCGCGTGAGTGCGAACACGTCATCGATCGCACCTGGCGTGTCGGCGAGCGTTGCTGCAACGGAAACTACGTTGACCAATTCGCGAACGTTCCCCGGCCAGTCGTAACCGCCCATGCGCTGATCGATCCATGCGAGAACCGCGGGAGCTTGCTCCGCCCTCCCCGCGCGCTCACAAATCGTGATGGCCAGTGCTTCGATATCTGCGAGTCGATCACGCAATGGTGGCAACTCAACGCGCACTTGCGCGATACGGAAAAACAGGTCGGAGCGAAACCGTCCTGCGTTCATTTCGGTTCCGAGATCGCGTCTCGTCGCCGCAAGAATGCGCACATCGATGTCTTCGTAGGCCGAGCCGCCGACGCGCTTTATTTTTCGTTCTGCGACTGCGCGCAGCAACTTCGGTTGAAGCTCGAGCGGCAATTCGCCGAGCTCGTCAAGAAAGAGTGTGCCTCCATCCGCCTCGGAGAGCGCGCCTTTGCGACGCTCATTCGCACCCGTGAACGCACCTCGTTCGTGACCAAAGAGCAGGCTCTCGGCGAGCGTTGGAGGAATTGATCCGCAGTCAACAACGACGAACGGTCCCGTTTTTCGGGGGCTCGCTTCGTGAATCGCCTGTGCGACCACTTCCTTGCCGCAACCCGTTTCACCGAGGATGAGCACGCTGAGCTGGGTCGGCGCGACCTTCTCGAGCACGCTGAACACGCGCCGCATTTTCGGCGAGCTGCCGACAAGACCGCCGAACCGATCGAGATACCCCACCTCAACGCGACGCTTGGACGTTGGCTCAATGGTCAACTTCGTGCGACCGATCGTTACCTCTGTCGGCACCGTAACCGTCGCCTCTTGCACACGTAGCGCTCCGACGAACGTTCCGTTGGTACTGCCGAGATCGCGAATGATCACGCCATCCGAACCGGCGCGCACCTCAAGATGGAGCGTGCTGACTTCAGCGTCGTCGATCTTGAGGCCTGCACCCTCGTCGCGACCAACCACGAGGGGGTCAACGTCAACGGCGACTTGCGCGCCCGATGGGCCGTGCACGAGCCCGCCGGAGACGTACCAATTGACGACCCGCGTTCGGGTAGCTCCGTTCGTCATGTTTCCGCATTCTATCGCGCATAGGCGCTTCGGCACATAATTCGCGCTGGCCGGCTACGATAGCGTTCTCAATCCCGCAAATGTGGTTCTTGACTGTCTGCACAAAACGCTGAAAATCTCCGGTCTTCGAAGTCCCCACAATGCCATTTTCACCGTCACAGCTGAAGCGACGCCTGATCGAAGCGGGTTTTGAGATCTTTCGCACCCGCGGCGACGAGGTCGTCCTGGCCGAACGACCCCGCGAAAATCTCATTCTCGATTCGCTTGTGTCCGTCAGATGCGGCCCCCCGCTCGAGGTGAGAGCGACCTTTCGCGCGCAGCGTTCGGCGTTCCAGCACGACGACGAGGCCCAGCTTTTTTGGCGAGTTCGTGGTCTTGCCGCCGTGGCTTCTGGCTTCGAAGAACGCGCCTGCCACATCGTTCCGGTGAGTGATCCCGGCGACGCATCCCACTTGCTTGACGAGTTCTACGACGTCTTGGTCGCCGCCGAAGCGGAATCGCTGGAGGCCGCCGTTGACCTCCTCCGCCTCGCGCTTGGATTCGACAAGCGACTGATCTAGGCCTGTGCGCCTCCCGCGAAGGTCGACGCCCGCCCCGGAAGCGTGGTAATTCGGGCGGTTCGCTGGTTTGGTAGCAGACGAGGAAAAACGACCGATGGTTGAAGCGCTTCGCAGTCAGGGCCTTAAGAACGTGGTGTACGGCGCGGTGATTATCGCCGTTGGCTTCGCATTTATCAGTACCGGGAGCAGAGGGGCGCAGACGCGCCTCGCGTCGTGGAAAGAGGTTTGCGTGGCAAACGTCCGCAGTCGGTGCGTTTCGCCCACCGACTTCAACGCGACACTCGCCATGCACCGACGCATCCTCGGCAAGAACGATAAGCGCCAGGCCATCGAAGGCATCATCGAGCGCGAACTCCTGCTCCAGGAAGCGGAACGCCTCGGCATGGCCGTGACCGATGAGGAGGTAACCACGCAGCTCAAGAACGGCTTTATCCGCTTCAGCCAGCCCTTCGCCGATCCTGCAAAGGCACCGCAAGGTGCGATTGCGCAGGGGGTAGTTCCTGCGCATGAGCAATTTCTCGCCAAGAACACCAAGCAGTTCGACATGAAAACGTACAGCCGCTTTGTGAGCGGAATCACGGGCGGCATGTCGGACAAGGAGTTCCGCGACTTTCAATCGCGTGAGATCTTGGCAGCCAAAGTTCGCGAGCTCGTGCAGGCACCCGTACGCGTCAGCGAAGGCGAAGCCTTTGAACTCTACGTGCGCGAAAAGACAAACGCGACGCTCTCGTATATCGAAATCCGCGATGATTACGCCGCCGATCACCTCGTCGAAGCACGCCAAGCCGACGTCGACGCGTGGGTGAAAGACCACCAAGGCGACGTCGACAAGGCGTTCGAAGAGGCGAAGAAAACGGATCTGCCAAAAGCGAGCACCCTTCGTCATATCTTGGTGAAGTTCAACGGCGATACACAGGCAAAGAAGGACAAGGCGCTTGAGAAAATCTCGCTCCTCGCGGCACGCATTAAGAATGGAGAGCCGTTCGGCACCGTTGCTCGAGCGACGACCGAAGATCCCGGGAGCAAAGCGTCGGGTGGTGCCTACGAAGAGAAGATGGTCGAAGGGTTCGTCGAGTCCTTTAAGAAGGCGTTTGCCTCACTCAAGCCTGGTCAAATGACCGAAACCGCCGTGGAGTCGATTTACGGCTACCACCTGATCATGCGCGATGACCCTTCACGTTCTGCAACGATGGAGCCCGCCCTGAAGAAGGCGATCAGCGAAGGCCTCTACCGCAAGGCCAAAGCGAAAGATGCGGCGAAGGCCTTTTCCGATCGCGCCATTGCAACGATCAAGAGCGGCAAGACACCCGAAGACGCCCTCACCGCCTTGCTGAAACTCGTAAAGGTCCAGTTGCTCAGCGTCACAGCGGATGTGAAAGCGAGCGCGGACGCAGGTGCCGCAGAAGGGCATAGCGAGGCGAAGCCAACGAAAGGTAAAGTGACGGAACTTCTTCCTGACGACGCGCCAGAATTCAAGACATCGGGACGCTTCAACCATTCGGGTGATCTTTTTTCGCCTGATCTTGAGAGCAGGGACGAAGGCAGAATTCGCGAATTTGCATTTGCTTCCAAGGACGGCGAATGGCTCGAAGGCCTCGCACGGGCGCGAGAAGGCAGCTACGTCGTCATGTTGAAGGAGCGCAAGGCGGCCTCGCGCGAAGATTACGAGAAGGAGCGCGACGCGTATTTGTCAACCTTGTTGACCGTCAAGCAAACCGAAGCTCTCTCGATGTACACCAAGCAGTTGGTTGAAAAAGCGAAGAGCGAGACCAAGAGAAACCCTGACTTTTACAAAGACGAGAAGACCGACGGCGGCACTGCAACCAGTAGTAGCGACGACGAAGGTGAGTGAGCGCCTTCCGTTTCCCACGCCCGTGTTTGCGCGACTTGGCAGCGGGCTGCGCGTTATCGCGTTGCCGCAGCCACATCTCGAACGAGCTCACGTGGCGCTGTACTCACGCGTTGGGTCGCGCTTCGAAACTGAAGCGTCGAACGGCCTCAGTCACTTTCTCGAACACATGATCTATCGCGGCACGCCTCGTCTTCCGAGCGCGCACGCGGTCAACCTCGCGTTCGAGGACCTAGGGGGGTACCTCTACGCGGCGACGCACGTTGACTTTGGCGTGTTCTCGGTGACTCTGCCCGAAGAGACGTTTGGCGTTGCCCTTCCCCTCTTCGGAGAGGTCCTTTCTGCACCGGCGTTCTTCGACATCGAGCTCGAACGCGGCATCGTACGCGAGGAAATTCTCGAGGACCTCGATGACGAGGGGCGGGAGATCAACGCGGACAACCTCTCGCGCAAGTTGATCTACCCGAATCACCCTCTCGGTTTCACGATCACGGGCAAGCAGTCGCAGATTGATACCTTCACAGAAGCGATGCTGCGCGAGCATCACCAAACATTTTACACCCGCGAAAACTCAATCCTTGTCGTCGCGGGCGCCATCGATCCAAAACGCGTGATCGACCTCTGCGAGCGTGCGTTCGAGCGGCTTCCGACGGGCAGCCGCGTCGAGGCCGTACAGCCAAAGCACTCGCAAAAGAGGCCACGGCTGAAGCAGCTCGAAAACATGTCGAGCCAAACCGACGTCCGTGTTTGTTTTAGGGCAGGCGCCGAATATAGCCAGGATGCAGCCGCCATCGAAGTGCTGATGCGCGTGCTCGATGACGGCATGTCGACGCGGCTCTACCACCGGCTCTGCAACGAGTTGGGGCTCTGTTACGACGTGTCGTGCGGCTTCGACGGTTACGAAGACGACGGGGTGATCGATTTTTCCGCAGGCGTGCAACATGCACGCATTGCGCAGGTGGTGGGAGAGATGCTCGAACTTGTTGCGCAACTCACGCGCGAACCGCCCAAGCCGGACGAACTCGCGCGCGCCCAACGACGGACCGCTTGGGACATGCGCCATATGGTCAACTCTGAGGACGAAATGGGCCACCATTGGGGTCTCGGGGCGCTCTTCGAGCGCGAACAAAGCCCCGAATCGCGCCTCGCGCGAACCCACGCCATTACGCAGGATCAGCTCCTCGATGTGGCACGACGATACTTCACGCCCGATCGACTCAACGTTATCGCGGTTGGCCTTGCGTCACGCGAGGTCTCGGCCGAGCTCAAGGCACGTCTTAACGATTGGCAAGTCGCTTGACGAACCTTGACGAAATGTCAAAGTTGGGGCCCCGAGTCACTCAACCGTTCTGCGCAACCGCGTCGCAGAGCATCTCGGTGAACTGTTCGGTTGTCAGTGAACCTCCGAGGTCCGCGGTGCGGGCCTTGTTGGCCCCATAGACGAGCGTAAGCGCGCGCTCGATTTTGTCCCCCGCCACGTGTTCGCCCAAGTGATGAAGCATCATGACCGCGCTTTGAATGAGCGCCGTAGGGTTCGCGACACCTCTGCCGGCGATGTCCGGCGCGCTGCCGTGAACCGCCTCGAAGACTGCAGCGTCGGCGCCGATGTTCGCGCCTGGCACGATACCGAGGCCTCCCACAATGCCGGCTCCGAGATCACTGAGAATGTCACCGTACAGATTCTCGGTCACGATCACGTCGAGCTTGTTCGCGTTCTTGATGAACTGCATGGCGCACGCATCGACGATCATCTCAGCAGGTTCGATGCGCGGAAATCCTTGAGCGACCTGACGAAACACCTCGAGTAGCAGCCCGTCGGAGAGCTTCATGATGTTCGCCTTGTGAACAACCGTCACGCGCTTACGGTTCATGCGTTCGGCGTATTCGAACGCGTACTCACAAATGCGCTTGCAGCACTTTTCTGTGATCAACTTAATTGACTGTGCCACTCCTGGCATGATCATGAGCTCTAGGCCTGCGTAGAGGTCTTCGGTATTCTCTCGCACGATCACAAGGTCAGTGCCCTCAAATCGAGGTTCAACGCCAGGCAAGCTCCGGATGGGCCTCACATTCGCATAGAGATCGAGAGCTTGTCGCAACGCGACGTTGACCGACTTAAAGCCCTTGCCGATCGGCGTGCCGATTGGACCTTTGAGCGCGACTTTGTTCCTGCGGATCGACTCAAGCACCTCATTCGGAAGGGTCGTGCCGTACTTTTCGGCGACCTCGGCTCCGGCGTTGTGCACCTCCCACGAGATCCTCGCGCCAGAGGCTTGCAGGACGCGTTTTGTGGCGTCGGCGACTTCGGGTCCGATGCCGTCGCCGGGAATGAGGGTGATCGTGTGACTCATGTCTGCCGCAACGTATCGCAGCATGCGACCATTGGGGTGTGAAGAGCGTTCAAGTTCGCGTCCGGTCGCTGCAACATCGCGTCCTCGTGTGGGAGCCCAAAGGTGACGAAGCGCAAGGCGACATCGTTCTTTTGCATGGCTATATGGATGCGGCCGCGACATTCGATCGCGTCGCAATCCACCTGACGCAAGCGGGTTATCGGTGCCTTGCTCTCGACATGCGCGGCTACGGCGAAGGCGCCCGCATCCCGGACGGAACGTACTACCACTTCCCGGACTACGTCCTCGATCTGCACGGAATCCTCGCCGCCCTTGAGCTCACGAGCGCCTCCATTCTTGTCGGGCACTCGATGGGCGGAACGATCGCGACACTCTTTGCGGGCGCGTTTCCGGAGCGCGTCTCGGCGCTCGCGCTTCTCGAAGGCGTCGGTCCGCCCGACCATCCGCCCGAAAGTGTGCCCGATCGCATGCGCCACTGGATCGACGGCGTAAACGACTTGCGTGGCAAGAAGGTGCGTACGTTTTCTAAGGAGGAGGCGCTGTCGCGTCTCGCGCTCTCGCATCCTAGCGTCGACCTATCGGTGCTTGAAACGCGTGTTCATCATCTTGTGTCAACGCAACCAGACGGGTCCGTGGCGTGGGCCTACGATCCGCTGCATCGAACAGTTTCGCCGACGCCTTTCTACGCACGAACGCTCATCGCATTTGCGAGAAAAGTAACATCACCAGTACTATTTGTCGGTGGCGGCGAACAAGGATTTCACCCACCCGATGAGGGCGAGCGTCTGCTGGCCTTCCCGAATCTGGAGCGCATCGATCTCGCAGGCGCTGGCCACATGATGCACTGGACCCAACCCGAAGCGCTCGCACAAGCGCTGATCAAGTGGCTAACACGAGTACTTGAAAGGTCGTCCTGAGCGCGCGGAGCCCGAAGCATGCCGAGCGACGGCGCGTACGCTAATACGATTCCTTTGGCGGGTGATCAGCGAGGATCTCGACCTTCGGGAGAACCTCGGTAGCGAACCGGTCCCTCACTTGCATCGCACGGCCCATGTCTTCTTGACCCGGAACCGCGATACCGATCACGAGGCACTTTCCCTTCCAAGCAGGGTAGGCGGCGTAAACAGCAGCGTAGTCTTCGTTGATCGCCAACGTTGCAATGTGCGCGCGCGCAGACTGCACTTCGACGGTCGTGTCGCGCCAACCGAATGCGGTCGGTTTATCGAGTTCGACGTCGACTTCGAAGGTGTCGATTCGGGGTTTGGCCCAGTGCTCGAACTCCTTGACGCATGCGCGCGGGTCGCTTGAATGGTCAACATCGCGGACGAATGCGGTGACGAGACCATGATGCGCCTTGCCATAGCGAAAACCTGCCGCAGATTTCACGCCCCAAAAATTGACCCGCGTCCAATGCGGTGCATCGGGAAGGAGCAAGCTGAACGTATGGTAGCGGTCGACGCGCACTTCAAGCTTTGCGGTGCGCAGCTGTTCGAGCGCAGCCGAGTGCTCTTTGCCTTTCGCGCCCCCTTTGGAGGGCCGACCGTCGTCCGAAGGAGAGACCGCCGCAATCGGAGCGACAATCGCGGGTGCTTTCGCCGGTTCGCCCCGCTGGGAGCATCCTGCAACGCATGCCGCTGCGCCCGTCGCGAACCAGAGGCGTACGAACAACGTCATCACCTTGTTGGACGTACGGGAAGCCTCAACCATTCGAGTGAAAGCCTAGCGCAAAATTACCTGCAAAATGCAGGCGGCGGGAGCCACGCTCAAAAGCCCGGCACCTCATCGATGGACGACGGGTGCAGGCGGCTGCGTTTGCTGTTATTTCTCCCTCCGCGATGACAAACCTACCGCTCGATGCATCAGGCAAACCGCCGACGACGAATGCCCAATTGGTCAATTGGGTTGATGAAATGGCAACGCTCTGCAAGCCCGATCGCATCGTTTGGGTCGACGGTTCGGTCGCCGAAAACGATCGCCTGACGAAGCAAGCCGTTGACGCGAAGATTCTCGAGCCGCTCAATTCCGAGAAACTACCGAACTGCTACCTGCATCGTTCGAATCCGAACGATGTCGCGCGCGTGGAGCACCTCACCTTCATTTGCACCCCAACGAAGGAAGAAGCCGGGCCCACCAACAACTGGATGGCCCCGAAAGAGGCCTACGCGAAACTAGGTAAGCTATTTGACGGCTCGATGCGCGGCCGCACCATGTACGTCATCCCGTACGTGATGGGGCCGCTGGGGTCACCGATCTCGAAAGTCGGGGTCGAGATCACCGACAGCATCTACGTCGTACTCAACATGCGCATCATGACGCGCATGGGCACGTGCGCGCTCAACATGCTTGGCGACTCCAACGACTTCAATCGCGGTCTTCATTGCACACTCGACGTCGATCCCGAAAGGCGATTCATCTGCCACTTCCCAGAGGACAACACGATCTGGAGCGTCGGCAGTGGCTACGGCGGGAATGTCTTGCTCGGCAAGAAGTGCCTTGCGTTGCGCATCGGCAGCTACCTCGGCCGCAACGAAGGTTGGCTCGCAGAGCACATGCTGATCCTGGGCGTCGAGAGCCCCGAAGGCGAAGTGACCTACGTCGCAGCCGCATTCCCAAGCGCGTGTGGGAAGACGAACTTCGCGATGATGATTCCGCCCAAGCGATTCAAGGGGTGGAAAATATGGACCGTTGGCGATGATATCGCGTGGATGAAGATCAGTCCGGAAGACGGGCGCCTCTACGCAATCAACCCCGAGGCGGGCTACTTCGGCGTAGCACCCGGAACGAGTTACGAATCGAACTACAACGCGATGAAATCGATCGCGCGCGATACGATTTTCACCAACGTCGCACGTACGCTGGACGGAGACGTGTGGTGGGAAGGCAAAGACAAGGAACCGCCGCGCGAATTGATCGACTGGCAAGGCCGTCCCTGGAAGGCGGGCACAACCGAGAAGGCTGCCCATCCGAATTCACGTTTCACCGCACCTGCGCGTAACAACCCTTCACTCTCAAAGTACGCCGACGATCCTCAGGGTGTCCCCATCTCAGCGATCATTTTTGGTGGGCGCCGCGCAACGACGATCCCCCTGGTGATGCAAGCGTTCAACTGGATGAACGGCGTCTACATGGGCGCCACGATGGGCTCCGAGACCACGGCTGCAGCCACGGGCCAGGTCGGAGTCGTAAGGCGCGATCCGTTCGCGATGCTCCCTTTCTGTGGCTACAACATGGGCAACTACTTCGCGCATTGGCTCGAGATGCAGGGCAGCATTACGAATCCGCCAAAGCTCTTCATGGTCAACTGGTTCCGCAAAGACAAGAACGGCAAGTTTATGTGGCCAGGCTTCGGCGAGAACATGCGCGTTCTCAAGTGGATCGTCGACCGCGCTCGCCTCCGCGTTGGAGGACAAGAGACACTTTTTGGTTGGGTACCCAAGGCCGGAGACCTTGACCTGTCGGGCCTCGACGTTCCTTCAGACACCGTCGACGAAGCGTGCAATGTCGATCTCAACGAATGGTCCACGGAAATCGAATCGCACGGCGAGTTCTTCGACAAGATCGGAGAGACGCTACCAAAGGCACTCCGCATTCAACGTGAGCTCTACCTCGCGCGCATTGAGGCCGCTCGCAACTGGAAGCGCGGAACGTCGATTCGACCTCAATCGTAAGTGCGCATGCGTCACTGCGCTCCGAGGCGCGTCGCGAAATCGAGGGCGTTCCCTCTCTACTCCGCGTCCACGCACGAGTAGCTAACGTTCCATGCCGAGAGAACCGGCAGGCTGCCACCGGTTGTCGACGCGGTAAGGGTCGTACGCAGCTCGATCGATTTCCTTCGTGCCGCAACTTGGCCAAGGGCACTGTAGACGTTTGCCGGGCAAGGCGACGGCCCCGCCATCGAGCAGACCTGAGTGTTGCTTGTGAAAGGCGGAACGTTGCCGTGAGCGGTGATCACGTCTGTAAGGCCGCCGGGGGGTGGCTCATTGGCGAACGTGGTCGCGTCGTCTGACGTTCGCACCTGGAACAGAATGGTGCCATCGCCTGGCGTAGCCGCGGCGTAGGTGAGGTAGCCCCACTGCGGCACGGTGCCGCTTGGGCAAGTGGCCGTGTACGTGTTCTTGATGTCGCCAGAACCCAACTGCGTTGAGCAAGCCGCGACGACGTCCACCTTACCGGTGAGGTCCGCTTTCACCGTGCTGCAGGTCGTGGGGCAAAGCGTGATCTTCGTAGGCGTCGTCGGATTGTCGAAGTACCAACCCGTTCCGCAATCGGCAACCGAGTTGACCTTCGCAACCGATTGCGCCGTACCGTTGGTCGGCGTGAACGTGAGCGAAACGTTGCTTGGGTCAAGCGCCGTCGTCTGGTTGAGGGGGAAATCACAGCTCACGGACGACGAGCGAATGGTGTTCAACGCAGCCACTAGCTCCACGTCTGCCGCGGTTGCAGACAGCATGAACGACTGACCCCCGCCGGCCGTTGCGATGTCGGACATGAACGTGGCGTTCGAACCGATGATACCGACGGTATACGTGACGATGCCGAAGTCTTTGTATGCCGTTTGAGCAAGTTGCTGAATGTGTGTCGTGTCGGTGTCGCATCCGTTCGGATCGCCATCGGTCACGAAAACGACGACCCAGCGCTGGTACGGCGCCGAATACGCTTGGGTCTCCATGTACTGGAGAGCACCACCAAGCGCGCCGTAGATCGGCGTGCCGCCGCTTGGGTAACGAGAGTCGACAGCTTTGACCAAATCGCACTCGTGCGGATCGGTGCTCGTCGTGCAATCCGTCGGCGCCGGTGGGTATGACGCCGTCGCGCTGCCCAACGCGCCGAGGGTGACAAGCGGAACCCCACACGTGTTGAAGCCACAATTGCTGCTGTCGCACGCACTGCCACTCACAGTATCCGGGAAAAATCGGAGCGCCACATTCATTCCAGCCGATGCTGGGTCGCGAAAGAATGTCTTGAGTGCGGAAGTCGTCAGTCCCCAGCTTGAGGTTGCGTCTGGCGCCGTGCACGACGCGCTCCCGGAGCACATCGAGCCCGACTTGTCGAACATCACGTACATGTTGACGGTCGCGAGCGTGGCTTGCGATTTCGACGACGAGCACTCAGGCGTCTTGCAGGCGAGCTTGCCCGTGCCGTCGTTCTTGTATGTCGTCCAGTTGTTGTCCGTAATGCACTCGTTGATCGCTCCAGCCATGTTTGGCGGATTCACCACCATGACGCGATTTGCCGAGAGCCCCGGACAAGTCGCAACCGTAGCGCAGCGTCCTACTGGGATCGCATCGGGGATCGTGCAGGTCTGCACCTGGGGGTGTGACAAATCGGGCGTTGTCGTTGGGTAAGCTTGTTGACCAATTGGCCAGTGGTAGATTTTTGCGGTGTTGGCGGGAACGTCGACGGTGCCGCGATTGCAAACGTGAACGTAGTCCTCGCACGGCACACCCATCGTCAAGTCAGCGGACGAACAACCCGAGTTCTTCTCGTCGGGTGACCAGGCGACACATTGTCCACCTGATTGACAGTTTACGTTGCAGACCGACCCGACCTTCGTAACGCAACTTGCGTCCCACGTGTTGCTGCAGCACCCGGGGTCAAGCGCGCAAATCTGAGCAACACAGGAATCGCACGTCGAATTGAGTGCGCTACCGACTTGGCAATTGCTGTGCGCGCAAGTGCCCGTCGTTCCACACACAGCTCCGCACGAGGTCCCGACGGCGCTCATGCACGCCGCGCTCCACGCGTTGCAATTGGCTCCACACTGAGTCTGCGCTGCAGCTGTACACGCGTTGCCCCACTCCGGATATCGTGGGCAGGTGCCGCCACCATCCGTAAACTTGGTCTTGCAGGTCGAGTTCCACTTGGTCTGTCGGTCGCCGGTCGTGATGGCGGCAGCCGTGAGGTACTTGTCTCGACACGAGGTCGACCAGGTCGTTGAACACGAATACCCGGTCTGCGCCTTATAGGCCGTAACGCATGAGGCCGTCCACGACGTGGAACAACATGTCGCGTCAGAGGCGCAAACCGCCGCAACGTTCGAACTACAAGCCCCGCCAAGACTCGTGCCCGTCGAACACGGGTCGTGCGCGCACGCGGCCGGCGGCACGTAGGTCGTGCAGCACGTTGGGTCCTGTGCGCAGACCGAGCTGACAAGATTTCCGTTGTCCGAATCGCATCCAGGATCGAGCCGCAACCCTGCCGAAGGCGCCTCGTACGCGGGGTGCTTCTTGCCCGACGCGGCCGTCTGCCCGTTGTCACACGACGTCGTGCAACAGCTACGGTTGGCTGCACACGCAGTCGTCATCTGAGGATCGCAGCGTGGATCGAGACGATCGCCGGTCGACCCTTGCGACGTGCATGGATCGCCATTCGAGCCACCGCACGAACAGCAACCCGAGGTGGTCTTGCAGACCTGTGTTGTGCACGCGCTGCATGAGCTATCGAGGCTAGGACCTTGCAGACAAACACTGTGCGAACAACTTCCACTCGAAACCGGAGTCGCGCAGCAAGAGGGATTCGTCGCACAAATTTTGGTGACGCACGAGTCGCACGTCGAAGTCAGGGCGATGCCCGTCGTGCACTTCTCGTGCGCGCAACTGCCCGACGTTTCCGGTTCGGTACAGCGTGTGTCGAATTGGCAATCTTGCGCCTGACCGCAGGGCTCGTTGAACGCAACGCCCGGAGGGTTTGCCACGAAGAGTGTGGGACGATCGCCGACGAGCCAACTGATCCCGCCGACGCTTCCGTCGACCGTGATGCCACCGTCGGGCGTTTGGCCGAAGACCTGACACGTTGGGTCGCACGGATTGTCGACACAGGGAGAAGGGACGGTCGTATCGAGAACGCGCAAGGCGCCATTCGACAGAGGCGGCGCGCTTTGCGTTGTCACCGATCCATCGCGACACGCTCCCCAGCCGCCTTGTCGATCGCACGTTTGAACGCCCTTGTAACAAGTAATGACGTTGCCATTGCGGCCGAGCGTGATCGTACAGGCGCGCGACGTCCCCGGACTGCATCGCTCGAGACCCGCGCTCGCGTCGGAGCCATTCGTGCCGCCAAGCTCGCCTGGACGGTCGACGCTCGAGCAACTCGCAACGATCGCTGCGCCTGCCAAAGCAATAACCGCGAAACGCCACCGCTCGCGTTGCACTTTCACTTCGAGAGCCCTTCACTCAAGGTTGCACCCGCACTCCTTCGGCGCCCGCCTCTGCTCGAAAACGCAAATTGGGAAGTCGAAGCAATCCTCGCACCATGTTGCAACATTCAGTACGAATTCGCCCACTTCGGCGTTTCCCAAACTCGAAGGGCTCAAAGCGCACAAATGCGCCGGTCGGGGAGACCCGTTTCGAGTCGCCGCACCAACCGCCCACATTTCCAGACACCGCAAAGGGTGCGAGGTGCGAAGGAAGTTCATAGTGCATGATGACTGTTGCCCACCGGTGGCATTCTCGACAACCTGTCCGCAATGCGCTTTTGGCCCCTCATCGCGATCGTCGTTCTTGCAAACTGTTCGACTAGCAATCCAAGCATTCACGACAGTGGCAAACAGCCCGTCGACGCAAGTACGCCAGAAGCCGAAGCGTCCGCGCCACTTGTGCCCTGCGAGATCGACCCAAAAGTCGCAAAGTCGCAGGGCAGCTGTATTGCGATCGGTCTCGATTACGAATGTAACCCGGTTACAGGCGCGGGGTGCCCCTCCGGGAAAACGTGTGACTTCGATGGGTTACGGTTCCGCTGCCTAGACGCGACGGGCGCCGGCGACGCTTGCGCGACGTGCGGCGGGAACTTGCGGTGCTCACCAGGATTTACATGCGCGGCGCTTGAAAGCCGTTGCAGTCGCTTTTGCTGCACCGATTCAGACTGCGCAGCGGCAACCACGTGCGTTCTTCAACCACCCACTTCTCTCGGTCTCTGCCAAGCGAAAACAGATCGCCGGTTGCGTGATTTCAAGCGAAGCGACTCGTTGCCCGTCGCCTACGTGCTCCCTGTTTGCAGTGGCACATCGACATCGTCTGCCGGCGCGTGCGTCGGCACTGAGAGCGGGCTGTGCAACCCCGTTACGGGCGCAGGGTGCGCCTCCGGCAAGACCTGTGAATGGTACAGTGGCAGTTACCAATGCGTGGCTGCAATCAGCCCAAAGAAGCTCTGCGAAGCATGCAGCGGTCCTGGCGATTGCGCGTCCGGTTCGTCGTGCATGTTTGGCAAGGTCTGCTCGCGTTTTTGTTGCGATGACAGCGAGTGTGGCGCCGGCAAGTGCGTCAAGTTGGACGGGCCCGCAGGCGTCTGTGCGGTCGCTCCAAACACGAGCGTCGACGGCGGCGGCACGTGCGATCTGTGCACGGGCGTGCTTTGCAAAGACGCGCTCGCAGCCTGCAACGCCGACAGTACGTGCACACCATGCATGGCCAACCGCGCGCTCACGGGGTGCGATGTCCACGCGACCTTCCAAGCACTCGATCAGTGTCGCTGTGAGGCGAACACATGTTTCGAGCATTGCGCTGCGATTTGCCCCTAACCTAACAGCACGCTGGTAATCAGCGGTCGACCCGAGGTTTTTTCATGTCCGACAAGATCGAGTCCCGCCTGCAGGAAACACGTCGCTTCGCCCCCGCGCCCAAATTCACAGAAGGCGCAAAGATAAAGAGCGTTGACGAATACAAGAAGCTCTACAGACAGTCGATCGACGACCCCGAGACCTTCTGGCGTGAGCAGACACGCGATCTCGTTTTCCGTACCCCGTTTTCGAAGTTCTCAGAGTGGACCCTTCCGCACGCAAAGTTCTTCGTCGGCGCGACGCTAAACCTCACGGAGAGCTGCCTCGATCGCCACCTGGCAACCGACGTTCGCAACCGAGCCGCCATCATTTGGGAAGGCGAGCCTGGAGAGACTCGCACGCTGACCTATTTCGAACTGCACCGCGAAGTTGTGAGGCTCACAGCGGCGCTTGCTGACCACGGAGTCAAGGCAGGCGATCGCGTCGCGATCTACATGGGCATGGTGCCCGAAGCCATCGTTGCGATGCTGGCCTGTGCGCGTCTTGGTGCGACACACTCCGTGGTCTTCGGCGGATTCTCGTCTGAAGCGTTGCGCGATCGCATCAATGATTGCCAAGCCAAAGTGCTCATCACGCAAGACGGCGCCTGGCGGCGTGGCAACGTGGTGCCTCTGAAGAAACTTGCGGATGACGCCGTGGCGAACACCCCGAGCATCGAGCGTGTGATCGTCTTTCGGCGCATGCAAAATGACACATATCCAGTTACGATGACGGAAGGCCGCGACATTTGGTGGAGCGATCTGCTGTCGCACGCGCCGAGCGAGGCCAGCCTCAAGAAAGCGCGATTGCCCGAAGCGTTCGACGCCGAGCATCCGCTCTTCATCCTCTACACGTCCGGGTCGACCGGCAAACCAAAGGGGGTCTTGCACTCAACGGCGGGCTACCTCGCTGGTGCGCATGTCACCGCGAAGTACATCTTCGATCTGAAGCCCAGCGATCTCTATTGGTGCACCGCGGACATCGGCTGGGTCACCGGTCACAGCTACATCGTTTACGGCCCGCTTTCGAACGGCGCTTCGTGCATGCTCTACGAAGGTGCACCCAACGCACCCGACCCGGGGCGATTCTGGCAGATCATCGAACGGCACGGGGTAACGGTGCTCTACACCGCGCC
>JAHFDY010000002.1:0-55020 GCA_023248735.1 Myxococcales bacterium | reverse complement strand
GCGCCAACTGCGATTCGCGCCTTCATCCGTTGGGGCAACGAGTGGCCGGCCAAGTATGATCTCTCATCGTTACGTTTGCTCGGAAGCGTCGGCGAGCCCATCAATCCCGAAGCGTGGATATGGTACCAAAAAGTCATTGGTCAAGAACGTTGTCCAATCGTCGACACGTGGTGGCAAACCGAGACCGGCGCGGTGATGCTCACCACGTTGCCTGGCGCGCACGAAACAAAACCGGGGAGTACCGGCCTTCCCTTCTTCGGCGTCGACATTGATGTCGTCAAGGACCGCGGTGACTCCTGCGCCGCGAATGAGGGTGGCAAGCTCATCATCCGAAGGCCTTGGCCGTCGATGGCGCGCACGTTGTACAATGACGACGCACGGTTCCACGAAGCCTACTGGTCACAGATGCCCGGATTGTACTTCACCGGCGACGGTGCACGGCGCGATGAGGACGGCTACTTCTGGGTCGTCGGCCGTATCGACGACGTGCTCAACGTCGCAGGCCATCGCATCGGCACCGCAGAGATAGAGAGCGCTTTGGTGAGCCATCCTGCCGTCGCCGAAGCGGCCGCAGTTGGTAAACCTGATGAACTAAAGGGTCAGGCTCTCGTGGTATTCGTCACGCTGAAGGGTGGCATCAAAGGCGACGACGCAATGAAGAAGTCACTCGGTGAGCACATCGACAAAGAGATCGGAAAGTTCGCACGACCCGATCAAGTGCGGTTCGCGGACGCGCTACCAAAGACAAGAAGCGGGAAGATCATGCGGCGTTTGCTTCGTGACGTCGCGGCAGGTGTAGCGGAGACGCGGGGCGACACCTCCACGCTTGAGGATCTCAGCGTGCTCGCGGCGTTGCGCGGCGATGAGGAATAGCGAACACCGGCGGCAAGTCGTACCGCGCAAGGCCCAGCCCGATTGCATCGCCTGAAGTTTGGCGCGAGCGCTCGAATCGTGACCGGTATCGTAGCCAAATTGGATATGCTGCCCTCCCTATGGCGTTTTCGAAAGACGTTCTCCGCATCGACGGAGAAGCACTGGCCACTTCGATTGCAGCAACTATCCGAGAGCAAGTACTCGGGAGGCTGAAAAGGCGTGGAGCGATCGTTGGACTCTCAGGAGGCATTGACAGCTCGGTCGTCGCGGGCCTGTGCGTGCGCGCTTTCGGCAAAGACAAGGTCCTCGGCATTTTCATGCCCGAGCGCGACTCTTCCGACGACGCGCTCACGCTTGGTCGCATGTTGTCGGATGCGCTTGGCGTTGAAGCCATCACCGAGAACATTCGCGGTTCGCTCGAAGGCATCGGTTGCTACTCACGGCAGATCGACGCGATTCGCACCGTCTTTCCGAAGTACGGCGACGGGTGGAAGTGCAAGATCACGCTGCCCTCCATTTTAGAAAGCGACCGCATCAGTGTCTCACAGTTGACCGTACAAGATCCGTCCGGCGAAACGATGACCGCGCGCATGCCGCCGGAGGCGTACAGGCAGCTCGTCGCAGCAACGAACTTCAAGCAGCGCATTCGCAAAATGGTCGAATATTACCACGCCGATCGCATGCACTACGCCGTCAGCGGCACGCCCAATCGTCTCGAGTATGACCAAGGGTTTTTCGTCAAGCAGGGAGACGGCTCGGCCGACTTCAAACCAATCGCCCACCTTTACAAGACGCAGGTGTACGCGCTCGCCGAGACGCTGGACGTACCAGAAGAAATCCGCAGAAGACCGCCGACGACCGACACGTTCTCGATGCCCCAAACCCAGGAAGAGTTCTACTTCGCGCTCCCGTACGACCGCATGGACCTTTGCTTGTACGGCTACAATCATGGCGTGCCCGCTGCCGAGGTTGCGCCGGTAGTTGGTCTCACAGAGGCGCAGGTCGAGCGCGTGTACAAAGACATCGTGAGCAAGCGGCGCACCACCCACTACGGGCACGCCGTACCGTTGCTTTGCGAACCCGTCGTTCTGGAGCACTGATGGAGACGACCCTAACGCCTCCATCTTGGACGTGGCCCATGCCTTCGGGCCCTCTCTTTGAGAGCGCCGTGCCGATGCTTCATGATTTTCTCGCCATAGCTGCTGCGCGCGACCCAGAGAAAATTGGGCTTGTGTACAAGAAGCAGCGTTTTTCATACGGCGAACTCAACGAGCGCGCGAACCGTTTCGCCGCAACGCTTGCCGGCGCGGGCATCGACCGTGGTGACCGCGTGGTCATTTTTGGCGACAACACCGTCGAGACCTACGTCGCATTTTGGGGTGTGCTCAAAGCCAATGCGATCGTCAGCATCGTCAACCCACTTACCAAAGCAGACAAGCTGCTTTACCTATTGAACGACTGTCGCGCGAAAGCGCTCGTGACTGACGCCCACATCGCCAACGTTTTTTTGAACGCAGCGCCGCAGTCAACGCACCTGCACCTCACGATTGTTTCGGGCGATCTTTCCAATCCTGCGTTCAATCAACTCAAAGGGCTCATGGCGTTTGACACGGCGGTCGCCGTGCAAGCCCCACCGCCCAAGCGGCGCGCGATCGATGTCGACCTCGCGGCGATCATCTACACATCCGGAAGCACGGGCGATCCCAAGGGCGTGATGCTCACGCATCGCAACATGATCACCGCAGCGAATTCGATCGCGAGCTACCTCGAACTTGGGGACGACGAGGTCATCATGAACGTGCTCCCGCTCGCGTTCGACTATGGTCTCTACCAAATGATCATGGCAGTCCGGGTTCGGGCGCGCCTCATTTTGGAGCGCTCGTTCGCCTACCCTGCACAGATTCTCAACCTCATGGTCGAGGAGGGCGTCACCGGCTTTCCGGGCGTGCCAACCATTTTTGCGATCCTTGCCGAACTGAAGTCGCTCAAGACCTACGATCTCACAAAGATCCGTTACGTCAGCAACACGGCGGCTGCGTTGCCCGTAAAGCACATCACGATGCTGCGCGATCTCTTTCCTACCGCGCGCATCTACTCAATGTACGGACTCACCGAGTGCAAGCGGTGCACGTTTCTTCCGCCTGCCGACATCGATCGCAAACCGACCAGTGTTGGCGTGGCAATCCCCGACACGGAACTATGGCTCGTCGACGAGAACGACAAACGCCTCGGCCCCAACGAGGTTGGCCAGCTTGTGATTCGTGGATCGACAGTCATGCTCGGCTACTGGGAGAAGCCTGAGGAGACCGCGAAGAAGCTCCGTCCCGGCCCGCTGCCTGGCGAACGCGTTCTCTACACTGGCGATCTCTGCCGCCTCGACGAGGAGGGCTACCTCTATTTTGTCGGACGCATGGACGACATCATCAAGTCGCGCGGTGAAAAGGTCGCGCCGAAGGAAGTCGAAGCCGCCATCATGAACATCGTCGGCGTGAAGGAAGCCGCGGTCATCGGTGTCGACGACGACGTCCTCGGGCAGGCCATCAAAGCCTTCGTCGTGAACGAGGTAGGCGCCACGTTCACCGACAAGGACATCATTCGGGAGTGCCAAAAGCGCCTCGAGAATTTCATGGTCCCAAAGTTCGTTCAGTTTGTTGACGAACTTCCAAAGACCAACACCGGCAAGATCAAGAAGACGGGTCTGTCGTGAACCGCATCGCGAACATTCTCCGCGACGGCCATCATACCTTTATGGGCATTGAGCTCCTCGTTGCGCCCGGCGCTCTCGTGCCCCGAGAGGAGACCGAGCTCCTGGGATACGCAGCGGTTGAGGCGCTCGCCCTCATCGACGAGCCGCGCGTCATCGACATGTGCACAGGGTCTGGCAACTTGGCATGCGGCATCGCCACGAAGGTCCCAACCGCCCAAGTATGGTGCAGTGATCTCACCACCGAAACCGTTGCAGTCGCGCGGGCCAACGTAGAAAAACTCGGGCTCACATCGCGCGTGATCGTCAAGCAAGGTGACCTCTTTGAGGCGTTGGCCTTCCTCGAGGCAACGATCGATTTGGTTGTGTGTAACCCTCCGTACATTTCCAGCGGCAAACTCGAAAAGGAAAGCAGTGCATTGCTTTCGCACGAGCCGCGCGAAGCCTTCGACGGTGGGCCATACGGCCTGTCAATCCAGCAACGCGTGGCGATAGACGCCGCTAAATTTCTCAAACCCGGCGGCCTCCTGATGTTCGAGTTCGGGCTCGGCCAAGAGCGCCAGCTAAACGCGGTACTCGCGCGCGCCAAGGCGTATACTGACGTTCGCTTCGTCAACAACATTGACGGTGCGGCGCGCGTGGCGATTGCAAAGAGGAAACATGAGTGACAACAAAGACGTCGTTCGTCAGTTCATCATCTCGAACTTTTACGTGGCAAACCCGGCCGACTTGAAGGACGACACTTCGCTTCTCGACAGCGGTATGGTCGACTCGACCGGCGTCCTCGAGGTCATCGCCTTTCTTGAAAGTGAGTTCGGAATCTCGGTAGCTGACAACGAAATCGTGCCCGACAACCTTGACGCGCTCGAGCGCATCGTCGCGTTCGTTGAGCGCAAGGGCGGTAAGCGAGTCGCAAAGTAAGAATATGTGCGGCATCGCTGGCATCGTCGCGATCGCGGCCTCCGCATCGGCACCGACCGAGGAGGCTCTCGGCCTCATGGCAGGCGCGCTGTGGCACCGTGGCCCCGACGAGTTCGGCATTTACCGCGACTCACGCGCCGGCCTTGCCCACGCGCGCCTTTCGATCATCGACCTGTCGTCTGGCCAGCAGCCTCTCTCGAATCGCGATCGCACGTTATGGATCGTCTTCAACGGTGAGATTTTTAACTACGTTGAGCTTGCCGAAGAGTTGCGATCAAAGGGACACACATTTCGAACGAAGAGCGACACGGAAGTCATCGTTACGGCCTACGAAGAGTGGGGTGACGGCGCGTTCGATCGATTCAACGGACAGTGGGCCATCGCGTTGTGGGATTCGCGCGAAAAAAAACTCGTTCTCGCGCGCGATCGCGTGGGTGTGAGACCCCTCTATTACGCCGAGCACGAAGGGCGCGTCGTCTTCGCGAGCGAGGTGAAATCGATTTTTGCCGGCGAGCCGTCGCTGCCTCGCCGCATCGACCCGAACGGCCTCGACGAGACGTTTACATTCTGGACGATCGTTCCTCCGCAGAGCATGTTCGAAGGGATTGTCGAACTGCCACCCGGCTCCGTCCGCATATACGCCTCCGGCAATGTGGCTGAGAAGCAAGTGTGGAAGCCTAGCTACCCACGCGGAAACGATGGCTTGTTCAAGGGAACGGTCGAAGACGCCCGCGAGGCACTCGACGCGGCACTGCGCAACGCAACGCGCCTACGCATGGTGCGGGCAGATGTACCCGTCGGCAGCTATCTTTCAGGCGGTCTCGACAGCTCGCTGGTGGCAGCTCTTGGCCACGAAGCGAATTCGTCAAGTTTCCAGACGTTCTCACTGCGGTTCACCGACGACGAATACGACGAAACGTCGTTTCAACGCATGATGGTGGATCGCATCAACAGCCAGCATCACGAAGTGCTCGTCAGTCGACAGGACATCGCGAACGTTTTCCCCGAAGTGATCTGGCACACGGAGCGTCCCATCTTGCGCACTGCACCGGCGCCGCTGTTCCTGCTCTCGCGGCTCGTACGCAACAGTGGCATCAAGGTCGTCCTCACCGGTGAGGGTGCCGATGAAATGCTCGCCGGGTACGATCTTTTTCGCGAGGCGAAGGTGCGTCGCTTCTGGGCAAAGGTCCCTGAGTCTGAGTGGCGCCCACGTTGGCTCGAACGCCTCTACCCTTACTTGACCCGTTCGCCGGTTTCACAGCGCGCGCTGGCTCGCCAGTTCTTCGGACGTGGGCTTGAGCGGGCGAACGAACCCGGCTTCTCCCACGAGCCTAGGTGGAACTCGGCGATCGCTCTCAAGCGGTTGTTTTCGTCGGGCCTGCGCGATCGGCTGGCCGGACGCGATGCAGTGAGGAGTTTCCTTGCGACACTCGACGATCAGTTTTCGGCGTGGTCGCAGCTCGCTCAGGATCAGTACATTGAAGTGCGAACCCTCCTCTCGGGGTACCTATTGTCCTCGCAAGGCGATCGCATGCTTATGGCGAACTCGGTCGAAGGCCGATTTCCGTTTCTCGATCGCGAAGTCATCGAACTGACAAATAGTTTCCCTGCGAGTTACAAATTGCTCTCGCTCGACGAAAAGCACGTTCTGAAACGCGTCGCACGCAAATACGTTCCGAGCGCGATCGTCGATCGAGTGAAACAACCTTACCGAGCACCAGACGCGCTGTCTTTTGTCGCTGAAGACGCGCCCGACTGGATCGCAGACGCGATGAGCGAATCTTCGCTTGAACGCGCTGGCCTGTTTGAGCCGCGTGCGGTTTCTGCCCTTTGGAAAAAGTGCAAGTCGCGCAAAGACGACGGTCAGTTCTCAAACGCCGACAACATGGCAGTTGTAGGCGTGCTCTCAGCTCAGTTGCTCTATCGTCAGTTCGTGGAAGAGTTTCCACAGGCGCGCATTCCCGAGATAAGAACCCGCGTCGTCATTGAGTCGTCATAGTCAAGGATCTTACCCATGAAAGACAAAGTCGTCCTCCTCACGGGCGCCACGGAAGGCATCGGCAAGGCGGCCTCTCGAGCATTTGCATCGATGGGTGCGACGCTGGTTCTTGTCGGTCGAAACGAGTCCAAGACCCAAACGTGGCAGGCGAAGCTGCAAAACTCGACCGGCAACGATCGCGTCGAGACGATCATCGCGGACTTGTCGACCAGGGCAGGCGTTCGATCCGCGGCAGACGCCTTCTTGGCGCGCCACGACCGGCTTGACGTTCTCGCCAACAACGCAGGCGGCGTCTTCTTGGAATACGCCGAGACCGTCGATGGCATCGAGCAGACATTCGCCCTGAACCATCTCAGCTACTTCTTGCTGACCCACCTGTTGCGCCCGCGACTCGTGACAACGAAGGGCTCAAGGGTCGTCAGCACATCGAGCGGCGCTCACCGCCAGGGCAGCCTGAAAGACCTCGAGCTCGTCGCAAAAAATCCCGCCCGCACCGCAAGCTTTCGCGCATACGGGGATTCGAAGCTCGCCAACATTCTTTTCACGCGTGAGCTCGCCGAGCGCTTGAAGGGAACAGGCGTCATCGCCAACTGCTTTCACCCGGGGTTCGTCGCGACGGGCTTTGGGCAGAACAACACGGGCCCAGTGGGTTGGGGCATGCGCGTCCTTGCGCCCTTCGTTGCGCGCACGCCCGAGAAGGGTGCAGAAACGCTTGTTTGGCTCGCGACGAGCGACGAGGCGGGCAAACTGAACGGTGAGTACTGCATGGATTGTCGCGTGAAGGGCACTTCATCGCGCGGCCGCGACATGAAACTGGCCGGTGAGCTGTGGCGCTTTTCGGAGAAACTATGCGGGCTCGGGGCTTGACGAGTAAGGTCAGGCCCATTGACTATAGAGCTCGCCGAAGGTTCTGGACGTTTTGGGAAAGTAAGTACTTCGGCAAGTGAATTGACCACATTCGTGCTAATGAACGCACGCGTGGTTTACGTAGGCATTCTCTTCGTCATCCTATTCCTCGTGCCGCTCCTCGTGCGCGCATCGACCCAATCACGCAGCAGGCGCGCACGCGGCATCGATTGGAGCTACGGGAGCGAAGACGCGCAGCCGAAGGACGTGACGGTGAATTCGAAGAGCAACGACTCTCCGGATGCGCGCTCCTGAAAGCCCTCGCGCGGGCTATTTCGTCAACTCCACGACCACATCGCGCAAGAACAGGGCACCTTCTCCGAGCCACTTCGTGGGGAGCCGTTCGTCCGGACCATGTGCGCCATGACCGCGACGTCCTTCCGCGATCGATGTCGCAGCCGCGCTTATTCCATACGCAAGAATGCCTGCGTTGCGTAAGTGGCGCGAATCAGTCGCGCCCGTACCCATCGAGGGATAGACCGCCGCGGCTGGCCACTTCGTGTGGGTGACCTTCTCCACCGCGCGTCGGACGTCTCCATCAATTGGCGACGAAGGTCCGACGTGGAGATCACCGTCCGGAGCGATCTCCACTCGCGCATCGTCAACGACCTTGATCAAGACCTGCTGCGTCTCGTCCCGCGTTTCATCGGGAAGGATCCGGCAGTTGACGGTAGCCTCGGCAGAAGTCGGCAACACGTTGTCTTTGGGAGATCCTTTCAACATGGTCGTTACGCACGTCGTGCGGATGAGTGCATTGTACATGCGATCGCGCGAGAGAACCGCTTCGTCACCCTCGTGAACAGTCGGCGCTGATCCCGCGACTCGCAGAAGAGCAGCAGACATAGGAGGAGTCTCAAATCCAGCCGCCTGACGGAGCGACTCGCCGACATCGGAAAGAACATGGGCGCGGAATCTATGGTCAGCTATCTTGACGATGGCGCGTGCGAGAATGGCGGCGGGATCGTGGTCGGTGGGTGGGAGTGACGAATGGCCTCCCTTCCCTTTCACGGAAAAGCGAAAGCTCTGGTACGACTTTTCCGCAGTGCCGATGGTGACCGCCTGTACTTTGGCAAGCGCTTCGTCGAGCAAGATGCCACCTCCCTCGTTGAGCGCGATCTCGGCGTCTCCAACGAGCGATTTGTGCTTCGAAAGAAGATGGCCGATGCCGGCATCTCCACCCGTCTCTTCGCCGGCGGTCAGGGCCAAGATCAGATCCCGCGAGCGCGGTGTCTTGTTTCTTGCGGCGTCGATCATGATCGCGATGCACGCTGCGCCCATCGCCTTGTCGTCGCTCACGCCTCGAGCCCACAGAAAACCATCCTTTTCGGTTGCTGCAAATGGCGGAACCGTCCACGGCTGCCCATCGACAGGAACGACATCGATGTGCGCGAGAAGCAAGAGAGGGCGCTTTGACCCATCGCCCTTGATGCGAACCACCAAATTGCCGCGACCTGGCGACGACTCGATGATCTCGCTCGCGAGGCCAACCGCTGCGAAACGTGCTGCGAGTGGGCGGAGCGCTTCGCTCTCGTTGCCATGGCTCGTGTCAACGGCGACGAGCTGATTGAGGATCTCGCGGGCCTCCGCCGGAAGCGATGGAAAAGGTAAATGAGTTGACGAAATAGGTTGAGCTGCATCATGCCGCAGAGCGCAGCCCGCGAGCGATGCGAGAGCGAAAGCGTAAATCCGGTGCGTCACTTGCAGTTCGCCGTACCTTTGTAGGTCGGACGACTCAACGTGGACGACCACTGTCCCTCGGCCTTGAGGATTGCCACCGTCAGGCCTTTCTTCAAACCAGGCATGACGCGAAGTTCGACGTTAAGATGTGCGTCAACGCCCCCACCCTTCTTGCTGAACAACGCGACGCTCCCGGACGAGTCCTGTGGCATTTTTTCGTAGCCAGCTTTTGCAACAATGCTCTCGTAGGCCTTGAAGAGTTCGACGGCCGCGGGAGGGTCGTCGTGCTGAACGAAGAGACACTTCTCGGTAGACTCAGAGCTAATCTTGCCCCCGCTTTGCGGAACATCAAGCGTTCGAAATGGCTTCGGTGCGCGGGTGCAACCCGCGAGTGTGACCAACAATGCGACGCTAGACAGAACAGATTTCACGGTCCCTCCACGGTGGCCGTTCGTGTGACATGCGACGGCCGCGGGGGCAACTGCCCAAGTGCAACGCTCATCAGTTCCAGGCGCCCAGAGTGGCGTCCACGGACAAGGGGAGATGATCTGGTCGAGCGCTAGCGACGGGTTTTTTTCGTTGCCTGATCGAGTTTCGCCGGCTTTAGCGACACCTTCACCGCCGGCTCTTTCCACACGAAGAGCATCCGTTCGTTGGGCTCGCCAGTTGCGACTAGTTTGCCACTTTGCACGTGCTTGGCGTTGGTGCCGAATGGTACACGAAGTTTACTTTCGCCCGCCGATCGCAATTGCGCTTCGCTTGCCAAGCCTGCCCAGCTCGCATCACCCACGAGGTCGAACGCGCATACCAAGATCGTGCCGCCTTGAACGCGCGAATAGCCAATCTCGATCGCGCCCACAAAGTTGCCGAGCGCAATGACCGTCATCGGATCGGACGCTTCGATTTGGCTGCCATCCCACGTTATTGCATGCCCCATGAAACTGCTCGCCTTGGTCGCGAGTTCACGGGCCTTGTCGCACGATGCAGGTAGGGTGGGCCTCGGTAGCGGCGCGGCAAACGCGTGCACGGACATCATCAAAGTGGCGAAGAAAAGAACGCGCATCCACCAATGTAGACGGCCAAACCTACGCGCACTTGAGCCTCAGACAAGCAGGCGCTTGATCGAAGGCGGCAACTCGGCCTCGGTTGGCGCACCTTGGAGGAGTGGTTCGAACGAAGCGCTCGAAAGGGTGTTCCAATAGAGCACACACTGGCCGCCCTCCGTCCGCGCGTGGGCGAGCGCCGCTGCGAAGGTCTTACCTGTGTAGGTGTCTTCGAGGGTGAGTCCGTGCCTCGCGGCTTCGGCGATCGCCACGGTGCTCTCAGGCGTCGCATAACCGTAGCCGCGTCCGAGGAAGCTCGCATCGACACGAAGCCGATGCGAGAGCGCGAAGGTGGGCGATGTGAGTCCCGCGGCCTTCGCGGTTTGACGGACAAGCAAGCGCGCGCCGGCAGCGGTGGCCCAAGCAGGGTCCGCCACACACACCGCAACCAATCGTGACTTCAATTGTTCTATTTCGAGGCCAACCGCAATTCCGGCCGCTGTTCCGCCTGACCCAAGCGCAACGAAAATGACGTCGGGCTCCGGCAACTCACCCGCTCGCACCTGAACGGCAAGTTCGCGCACCGCGCCCACGTAGCCGAGAGCGCCAGCAACGTTTGAACCGCCAGGTGGGATGAAATAAGCCTCGCGCGTCATGGCTCGCATGACGTGCCATGGCACCGCCGCCCAAGACCCACTTGAGCGAACTTGCGCTCCCGCATTCAGCGTCGCGCGAATATCGATTACGACATGCTCACTTCTGGGTTGCGCAACCAGGACCGCGTCAACATCGAAGCCAGCCGCGCGGCCAAAGAGCGTCGTTGCAAGAACGTGGTGGCTGCCTACCGCACCAATCGTCACAAGTCGCGTTTTTCCCAGGCGCGATGCCTCGCTCAAAATGTGCTCGAGCTTGCGCACTTTGTTGCCCCCGTACAAGGGCGCAGACAGATCATCGCGCTTGACCCAAACCTCGGCTGCCGCCGCACAAGGGACGTCGAGGCGCAAAACAGGGGTCGGACCGCGCATCAAGGGGTGCGAAACACCGTAGAAACAGTCCTTCCCTACGTTTCCCATTACGGCCTTGGCGGTGGCGTCGCCTTGGGTTCTCATGCTGAAGCCGTACAGGAAAAGACCATGAAGAAGATCGAAGCGATCATCAAACCGTTCAAGCTCGATGAAGTCAAAGACGCGCTCGCCGAAGTAGGCGTGCAGGGCATGACCGTGACAGAGGTGAAGGGCTTCGGTCGCACTGGCGGCAAGAAAGAAGTCTACCGCGGCTCTGCATACGTGGTCGACTTCGTCCCAAAGGTGAAGATCGAAGTCGTCGTCGCGGACGAGCTTGTGCACGACGTGCTCGACGCAATTGAAAAGAGCGCCAAGACCGGCCGCATCGGCGACGGAAAGATCTTCGTAATGCCGATCGAGGAAGCCATTCGCATTCGCACGGGCGAGCGAGGCACGGAAGCGATTTGAGCTGAATTTGTGTAAATGAAGTTACGATTTGGAGGTTTCGGTCATGTACCCGAAAGATGTTATCGAGCTCGCAAAGAAGAACGACGTCAAGTTCGTTGACCTAAAATTCATCGATTTCCCTGGGATCTGGCAGCACACACAGATTCCTGTCGCGCGCCTCGACGAAGGACTCTTCGAAGACGGGCTCGCCTTCGACGGCTCGTCGATTCGCGGCTGGCAGCCCATCAACGCGTCCGACATGACGATGATCCCGGATCCCAAGAGTGCGAAGCTTGATCCGTTTTTCTCAAATCCGACACTCAGCCTGGTGTGCTCGGTTTTCGATCCGATAACCAAACAGCCCTATTCACGCGACCCTCGCCACATCGCTCGCAAGGCTGAAGCGTACGTCAAGCAAACCGGCATCGCCGACACCGTGTTCATGGGTCCCGAAGCCGAGTTTTTCATCTTCGACGACGTGCGCTTCGATCACAGCCAACCCAACGCTGGCTACTACTTCCTTGATAGCGCAGAGGGCGCTTGGAACAGCGGCCGCGAAGAGTTCCCGAACCTCGGCTACAAGACGCGGCACAAGGAAGGTTACTTTCCCGTTCCTCCAACCGACACCTTGGCCGATCTGCGCCAGGCCATCATGCTCGCGCTCACCGAGAGCGGCATCGAGGTCGAAGTGGGCCACCACGAAGTCGCGAGCGGCGGCCAATGCGAAATCGGTATGAAGTTTAACACGCTGCTCTATTGCGGCGATCAGCTCATGTGGTTCAAGTATCTCGTCAAGAACATTGCCCGAAAGCACGGCAAGTCTGCGACGTTCATGCCAAAGCCACTCTTTGGCGACAACGGATCGGGGATGCATACGCACCAATCGCTCTGGAAGGACGGCAAGCCGCTCTTCTCTGGCGACGGGTACGCCGGCCTGTCGGAGATGGCGCTCCACTATATCGGCGGCATCATCAAGCACTCGAAATCGATTGCCGCGCTCACGAACCCGACGACGAACTCGTATCGGCGTTTGGTGCCGGGTTTCGAAGCACCGGTGAACCTTGCATACTCGAGTCGCAACCGATCGGCTGCGATTCGCATTCCGATTACCGGCCCGTCGCCGAAGACACGCCGCATCGAAGTGCGCTTCCCCGATCCAAGCTGCAACCCTTATCTCGCTTTCGCAGCGATGCTGATGGCCGGGCTCGACGGCGTGCAGAACAAGATCGACCCAGGCGATCCGATGGACAAGGATATTTACGCTTTGTCGCCCGAAGAACTGAAGGACGTTCCACACATGCCCGGCAGCCTTGAAGAGGCGCTGGATCACCTCGAACGGGATCACGAATTCTTGCTTCGCGGTGACGTGTTCACGAAGGACGCGATCGCCGAGTGGCTCGACTACAAGCGCACGCGCGAGTTGAATCCGATTCGCATGCGACCAACGCCGCATGAGTTCTTCTTGTACTACGACATTTGAAGCGCTGCGCTCACGGGAGCGAAGGGAGATTGGCGCGCGCATGCTTGTAACGCGGGGGCGTCGCTCGTTTGGTCGCGCCGCGCGTAGCGGTGCGCCGACTCGCTTCCCGGGGGCGCGCTCACACGTGTCCGCCCCGGGAGTCCCGGGCTCGAAAGATGTGTCTCGCTAACCGAAAAGAGCCATTTTATTGCGAGTCAGGTTTAACGACGCACCCATAAATTTGGTGTTGGCTTCACCACGCCCCGTCGATTAGTCCCGCCCGTCCACTCGTCCCGTTTTTGTCCGCAAAAGAAAGTGCGCGCGCTGGGGGATAAAGCAAGCACCGTGCCTCGGCCAAAGTCGGGCAAAACCGAATCTGCCGACTGTCTTGGACAACTTCGCACCCGTCGGGCGACACCACCGCATCAAAACGCTTGGCCATGCGGTGGGCGGTCGTGCAGCGGTTCGACCGCACGAACGCACGCCGCTACCCCAATGCCACAACGAGACGGTCCAGGTCATCGCGACTGTGCTTCTCGGTGACCGCGACAAGCAAGTCCCGATCAGCACCGCGCGACCCCGCGAAGCGCGCAAGCGGCACGCCGGCAATGATGCCATCGCCTTCAAGCTTCGCAAGCAAGGCCGCAACTGCACCCGCTTTGCGCCGCACAACGAACTCGTTAAACGTCAAGCCCCCGTAGGGAAGCTCCCACTTACCCGTTGCAACGAGTGCCTTCTTGAGGTGCTCGGCCTTCGCGAGACACTGCTCCGCAACTTGAACAAACCCAACTTTGCCAAGGAGCGACATGCGGATCGCCATGGCGAGCGCACACAGCGAATGGTTCGTGCATATGTTGCTTGTCGCGCGGTCGCGTCGAATGTGCTGCTCGCGCGTCGACAGAGTCAAAACGTAACCGCGTTCGCCATGTTTATCGACGGTTTCGCCACAAAGGCGACCCGGAATCTGCTGCAAGTAATCGCGACCGTCCTTGCAAGCGAACAAGCCAACACCGGGTCCGCCGCCCTGAGGGGGAAGCGCAACGGACTGGCCTTCGCCCACGGCAATGTCGGCCCCGAGCGCCCCGGGCGACTCAATCAACGCGAGAGCGAAGGCTTCGTGCGTCACGGTCACGACAAGCACACCCTTAGCGTGCGCCACATCGGCAACTTTCTTGACGTCCTCGACGACGCCGTAGAAGTTCGGATAGCCGAGAACGATAGCGGCGACGTCCTCACCAATCGATGGCAGCGCAGTGGTTCCGTCTTCGGCAAGCGGCACGATCTCGATCGCCTCGAGCCCTCCAGGCAATCCTTGAAGGTACGCGCGCATCACCTCGGTATCCTCCGGATGCACGCCAGCACTCACGAGGACGCGACTCCTCTTCGTCAGGCGACGCGCCATGAGAATTGCTTCCGCCGCCGCGCTCGAGGCGTCGTACATCGACGCATTCGCGATCGGCAGACCAAATAGCTCGCTCACTATCGTCTGAAATTCGAAGATCGCTTGCAACGTTCCTTGCGCGACTTCAGCCTGATAGGGCGTGTAGGCCGTGTAGAACTCGCCACGGAGCAGCAGCTGATCGACCAGCGGAGGAATGTGATGGTCGTACATCCCAGCGCCCAAGAAGCTCAGTGCTTGGGTACCCGTATTGCGATTGGCGAGCGCTTCCAGGTGCGTCATGAGCCGATGCTCATCGAGACCGGGGCCGATGCCGAGCGGCCCTTTCATGCGCGCGCTCTCGGGAATCGGCGCAAAGAGCGCGTCGATCGACGGCACGCCGATGCGTTGCAACATGGACTCAATTTGTTCGGGCGTGTGCGGCAGGTAGCGCATCGTCAACTTTCTCGGATGATACAAGCGGTCAGTGGGCAGAGGCTTTGAGGTGTCCGCTGTACGCCGTCGCATCCATCAGCGCGCTCGTGGAACCGGAAGCAGCCTGTATCGCGATCATCCAAGCCCTGCCGTAGCAGTCCTCGTTAACAAGCTCGGGCTTGCTTTCGAGGTCGGCGTTGATTGCGACAATCTTACCGCTCACCGGTGCGAACAAGTCGCTTAGCGTCTTCACACTTTCGATCGTGCCAAACGCCTTGCCGGCTTCGATATTGTCGCCCACTTTGACGTCGACGTTTACGAGCGTAATGTCGCCAAGTTGCTCGACCGCAAACGCCGTGATGCCGACGGTCACGCGGCCGCCTTCGTCTTTCGTCCACTCGTGGTCTTGGGTGTAGCGCAAATGATCAGGAACGTGGCTCATGGATAGTGCACTCCTTCACAAAGATCGTTTGTAGAACGGGGTCTTGACCACGACAGCTTCGACATTCTTCCCGCGGCAATCGACCAAAAACCTTGTGCCGACCTCGGTGAGGGAGACCGGCATATAGCCAAGGCCGATCGTTTTCCCAACGGTGGGTCCGGGGCTGCCACTCGTGCACAATCCGACTTCGTCACCATTCATGTTACGAAGTACGTACCCGTGCCGCGCGATGCCGCGCCCGATCACTTCGAAGCCAACGAGCTTGCGTGAAAGCGGCTTGGCCTTGATCAACTGAAGCGCCGCCTTGCCCACGAAATTCGGCTTGTCGGTCTTTACGACCCAACCGAGACCTGCCTCAATTGGGTTCGTCGTTTCGTCGATGTCATTGCCATAGAGAGATAACCGCGCCTCGAGCCTCAGTGTGTCGCGCGCCCCAAGCCCGGCGGGCTTGACGCCAATCGACGCCCCTAGTTCGAGCAACATACGCCAAAGGTGGGGTGCGTCGTTCCAGCCGCAGAAGAGCTCCACGCCGTCCTCGCCGGTGTAGCCCGTGCGCGCGACGGTACACCGGACGTTAGCGACCACGGCATCGCGAAAGTGGAAGCTCTTGAGCTCTCGGCATTGGGCGGCATCGCTGCCCGCGCGCGCCAGCACTTCGAAAGCCTTAGGACCTTGGAGCGCGATGAGCGCTGTCTCGTCACTTTGGTCTTTGAAGTCGCAGCGGCCTTCGGCGGCCTTCTTCACGACCGCGGCGATCTTGTCGCGGTTGGATGCGTTGCAAACCACCATCAAGCGATCGGCAGCGGCGCGATAGATGATGAGGTCGTCGAGAATCGTGCCGCCGTCGTTACATGCGCATGTGTAAATTGCTTGACCGTCAACCAACTTGCGTAAATCGTTGGTAATCAGTTCGTCGACAACGTCGAGCGCGTTCTTGCCTCGTAACTCGAGCTCTCCCATATGGGAGGCGTCGAACATGCCGGCCGCGGTACGTACGGCCTGATGCTCGTCGACGATGCCAGTGTACTGGACCGGCATCGACCACCCTGCAAAGGGCACCATGCGCCCCCCACTTGCGACGTGTTCGTCGTAGATCGAGGTTCGCCGCACGGAATTATCGGGCTCGGACATCGCGCTGGAGGGTAATCAGTTGAGGCGCGAGGCGCATCCAAATTCGCGAGGTACGGAGCGTGCCCTCACTCGTCAACGCGGAACGGGTTCGATGACCACTTGGTTGATCGGCTGCAAGTTCATTCCAGCTGGATAGCCATAGGAAACGTTCGCAGTGAACGTTTTTGTAAGCGGAGTACCCCACCCCCAAACCCACAAGCCAAACGGCGCCGTACTCGTCATCTCGTGCCGACCGGATGAGCAGCTACCGACATTTTGAAAGACCCCGGTGATCAGATCTGCACGCGTCCACTCGTAGTCACCAATCGCTTGCCAACCCGTGAGGTTGCCCGCACAGTCGAGGTTCACGTCGACAAAGTCGCCGGCGCCGTTTTTCTTCCGAACGACCACGAGATTGCCCTCAGGATAGGTCGGGTCTGCGAAGAACACGTAGCGAGACAAATACTGTTGTGGCGGAACGGATAGGACGACGTCGGCGTCGCCGTACCCGTTGAGCCCTGTCTTCCAGTTCGAACCGCTCATGTAAGAGAGAAGCAGGAACGGGTGCGAACTGTCTTGCGACTTGACGACAAACGGATCGCCCGTTTCGAAGTCGACAAACTGTCCAGCCTTAAGAACATTGGGGCCGCCCACGTTGCTTGACCACGTGAGCTGAGTGTCAGGCTCGGCACCGATGACGCGCCAAATGCCAGGCTCGTTCTTGCGCGGTCGATACATTACCCCGACGTATTCGCTGCCCATGGCTTGCACTGGTGGAATCATTTGCTCGCCGTGATCGCAGTAAGAAACGCCTGTCGGAACGTTCATGCATGTGTGCCCCGCAAAGAGACCGAGCGGCTTGTCAGACTTGACGACACTCCCGGTCAGCTCGGCGTCCTGCATGAACTGTGCATGCTGGCCCGCATTCAGTGTAAACGTGTATTTTACACCTTGTGCACCGGCAGGGAGACCGGTACCCGCCGCGATGGCTTTCGTCGGAAGCATCTCGACCGTCGTGTTGTCCTCCGACGCGATCAGATTGAGCGTTGGTTTTCCGGCTGTGGTGCTGCTCGCAGCGTTGACCGCAATATAGTTCTTGTCCCAAGCACTGGTCGGAATCAGAAGCGACGAGCCCGTCACCGCCGCGTCACCGCCACCGTAGGGATTGATCTGATACGCGACAACCGGCACGTCAGCGCGAACATGGAATCCGGTTCCCTTCGTCGTACCGGTCACCATTGCGCCGCTCGACTTCGCGGCGGGCTTCGGACAAAGCGGCGCGTCGCCGACCGTACCCGTGAGAAAGAGAACCGCAACCTCGCCCGGTGGAATACCGACTGAAGGATCGTAGGCTTGGTAGGTCAATCCGGGCCCACTCCCCTTGGGATGCCACGCGAACTTGGACACATCGAGCGTCGATCCATTGAAGTCGACCGAAACTTTGGCAGGCGATTTCCACGTATTGGCAACGATCGTCGCGAAACAAAACCTATCCTCGTTGCCTTGCTGCTTGAGATAGACCGCGTAGTAATCGCAGCCCACCGACTGCTTGTTTGCCGACGCAACGTCACATGCAACGTTGCATTTGAGCGTCGTTGGATCGCACGCTTCGCCATCGCTACATTTCGATACGACGCTTCCGTGGCAATCGATCACGTCACGGTAGTCGAGCGAACATTGCACCGGACATGTCGTGTCGGCGTCGCTCATGCCAAGCGCCCCGGTGTCTGCCGTCGAGGCATCCTGGCGCACGCTACTCACAGAGGTAGCGGCATCGCCGAAGCGGTCACCGTTCCTGCCTGTTCCGCAGGCACAAAGAAGCGCGACGGCGCAAAGACTGGCCTTCAAGCGTTGACGATTCGTACGCATCGACTTCCCCACTTTCACGCAAACTGCGCGACGCACATCTTGTCGAGAAACCGTCAGCGAAGCGAGAGTCTTTTCGCTCGCGAGCGATTCCTTGTTCGACAGGGTGAGAGGCGCATACACTGGAGCCACATGAGAGCCGCGTGGGACCGTGCTGCCGCTGGCTACTTGAAAGAGTGGGCTCCGCGCTTCGTTCCCTATCACCTCGACTTGGTGCGCGAGCTCTCACTGCACGGTGGAGAGCGTGCGTTCGTTCCGATGTGTGGCCCGGGTGCTGAGGTCGTAGGGCTCGCCCGGATCATCGGAAAACGCGGCTTCATTCGCGCAACGGACGGAAGCGGTGAGATGATTCGCATTGCCGCCGAGAAGCTGCGTAGCGGCGGATTCGACACGCGAACGGAGTTCGCAGTGGCCGAAGCGAATGACGCAAGCGGCGGTCCTTGGGACGTCATTGTATGCGCGTTTGGACTCTGGCAACTCGCCGGTGCGGGGCAAGAAGACGAGGCGCCTTCGGTCGCGGTTGCTTTGCAAGCGTGGGCAAACGCACTCTCGCCGCGCGGCAAGGTGGGCATCCTCGTATGGGGTCCGAGCGAAGATGGTCAACCCTTTGAACTCATGCGCGAATGCGTTCGCGAACTCGAACCCGCACGCGCGTGGCCCAACGCCTACGACACCGCTCGCCGCGAGTCGATGCGCAAGCTTTTGCACGATGCGGGTCTCGAGATGGTGCGCCACAGCGTCGTGCGCCACACACTCAGCTTTCGATCGGCCGAAGTGTTCGTGAGCGCGCTGCGCGAATCGTGCAGCTTGCGTCAAACGTGGGAAGAGCTCGGCGACGCGCGCTTCGAGCGCATTGCCCGCGCTTTTTATGAACACGTGGGTGGCCCCGAGGTGCCACTCACCTTCCGTCCGCCCGCCACCCTTGTGATCGGCACCCTTCCCGGCGCCGAAGTCGAGCTCGATGTCCATCCGAGCTATCCAAGTTTCAAGCCACAAGGAGGTTAGAAATGAAACCGACCTTATCGATCTGTGCGTTCGCAAGTATAGCGCTGGGAGCAGCTTTCTTGCGCTCGGGCAACGCTTCGGCGCAAGAAGGATCCATCACCCAACCTCGCTCGCACACCCTCTACTCGATCGACATCGAGCCTCACCTCGCCTTTGGTTTCGAGCGCTATCACTACTACGACTACGGCTACGGTGCCGGCGTAGGCCCCGGCGCTCGATTCACGTTCATGTTTTCGCACGACGCACTCGTGCCGGAAATTAACAACAGCGTCGGCGTCGGCGTTGGCCTTGACCTCCTGTTTCACGACAGCAGAAGCACGATACAAATTCCTGTCGTCATGCAGTGGAACTTCTATTTCCACAAACGGTTCTCGGCGTTCTTCGAGCCAGGTCTCGGTTTTGGCTACACCTTCACCGACAATGCGGCGCGCTTGTTTCCGGTTGTCGCAATAGGCGCTCAGGTTCATATCTCGAGCAAACAAGCACTGGTCATCCGACTCGGATATCCGTCGGCGAGCTTGGGCCTGTCTTTTTTCTTCTAGGGACCATTGGCGTCCGACGACGCACCGTACTGCGCACACAAGGTGGCGGCGCCCGTCTCTCGCATGGCGCAGCTGAAAAACCTGCTCGCCGACATCTTGGGCCTGTAGTAGGTCCTTCGGTCGCACGGGCAGACGAGCCCGCCGTTCGACCCCATCCAAAAGGACCCACTCATGTCGCGCTACCGTTTCACTTCCGAGTCAGTGACCGAAGGCCATCCAGACAAACTCTGCGACCAGGTTTCTGACGCCATTCTCGATGCCATTCTCAAGCAGGATCCGCGCGCGCGCGTCGCTTGCGAAGCGCTTGCGAAGACCGGCATGGTGGTGGTTGCAGGTGAAATCACGACGGACGCCTGGGTAGACATTCCGGCCATCGTTCGTGAAACCGTCATTGGCATCGGCTACAAAAGCTCCGCGACGGGATTTGACGGCAACACCTGCGCCGTTCTGACGGCCATCGAGCAGCAAAGCCCTGACATCTCGCAAGGCGTCACCGAAGGTGAAGGCCTCTACAAAGAGCAGGGGGCTGGCGATCAGGGCCTCATGTTCGGCTACGCCACCGACGAGACCCCGGAGCTGATGCCCGCGGCGATTCAATACGCGCACCAACTCGCACTCGAACTTGCGAACGTGCGCAAGAAGAACGTCGTCGATTTCCTTCGCCCCGACGGCAAGACACAAGTCACCCTCGAATATGAGAACGATGTTCCCGTGCGCATCGACGCCATCGTCGTCAGCACCCAACACAACGAAGACGTAAAGCAGAAGACCCTGCGTGAGGCGATCATTGACCTCGTCATCACGAGAGTGATTCCGAAGCGCCTCATCGACAAGAACACGAAGTTCCATGTCAACCCAACGGGTCGGTTCGTCGTCGGTGGGCCGATGGGTGACTGCGGTCTCACGGGACGCAAGATCATCGTCGACAGCTACGGTGGCATGGGACGCCACGGCGGCGGAGCGTTTTCGGGCAAGGACCCATCAAAGGTTGATCGCTCGGCGTGTTACTATGCGCGATACGTCGCGAAGACGATCGTCGCGGCCGGTCTCGCCAAGCGTTGCGAAGTGCAGCTCGCGTATGCGATCGGCGTCGCGCAGCCTGTTGGCGTTCACGTCAACACTTTCGGCACCGGCAAGATCGACGACGAGTCGCTCGAAAAGTACATCATGACCAACTTCGACATGCGTCCCAAGGCCCTCATCGATGAGCTTGGTCTGCTCGCGCCCATCTACCGCGCGACCGCTGCGTACGGTCACTTCGGTCGTCCCCAATTCAGCTGGGAGAAAACGCCGCGCGCCGCGAAAATTGCAGACGATCTTCTTGGTCGCAAGGGAAAGACCGCAGACAAGGCGGAAGGCAAATCCGCCAAAAAGACCACCAACGGACACGCCACGAATGGCATGAATGGCCACGGGCGCGTCGAACTCGTGAGCAAGGCCCTCACGCTCTCCAAAAAAGGCAAAAAGAGCGACAAGAAGTCGGCCAAAAAATCTGGCAAGAAATCCGACAAGCGTTCTTCAGTTCGCGCCTGATCGAACGGCCGCCCGATAGGCGCCGGCGATCACCAACACGCCGCCGGCGCTCGCAATGACGCTCAGCTTCTCACCGTACACCAGCACACCCACCAGGACCGCCACCACCGGCTCGACAAATGTAATCGTCGCAGCTGCATTTGACGGCGTGCGCCGCAATCCCCACACAAATAGCAACCCCCCGAGTGCGCCCAACAACAGCGAGCTGAGGAGCAAGTACAAAAGCGAGACCGTGTGCAGCGCCTGCCACGCGCCTCTCGGCACGAACAGCGCAAGGATCGGCGTTGCCACAACGCCATGCCACGCCATGAGCGAAGCCGCAGAAAATTGACCTGCGAACTTCTTGTTGATGAAAATATTCGTCGCGTAGCAGACTCCGCTCGCGGTGCCGTAGCCTGCCCCCACTAGGCTCGAGAGGGGCGCCCGCCATGGCTCGAGCAAGAGCACGAGTCCACCGAACGAGAGCATGCACCCAAACACACCTCGGCGCGTCCATCGCTCACCCAGGATAAATGGCGCTCCCAATGTCACAAATACGGGGGCGAGATAGTGCGTTAACACCGCAATGGCCACGCTCGTGGTTTGGTAGGCACGGAAGAGCGCAATCACGTTCACGGCGTCGAAAGCACCAAGAAACACGACGAAGAGCCATGGCACGATCGCGCGGGGCAGTTGGGCACGTTCACGAAGAGCAACCGCACCCGACACGACGGTGATCACGCTCATCATGACCACCGATTCAATCGCAGCGTGAGTGGGGCCCGCCTTTTCGGCGGCTCGCAAGAAGATGACCCAGGTTCCCCAAGAGGCCGCGGAAACCGCAATCGCCAGCCGCGCCCAGAACGCGGTGCGATCGTTCAACTGACAATCATCTTTTGCAGTTGGTCAAGAAACTTGATCGCCTCGAGCGGCGTCATTTCCTCGAGCTTCGCGTGCTTGAGCGTCTGAAGCGCAGGGTGCTCAGCTGCCACCTTCTCGGCCTGTTGGCTAAATAGATCCAACTGAGGCACATTTTGCCGCTTGGCGCGCCGCAAGGGTTGTCCGGCTTCAAACTGCGCGAGCAGTGTTCGTGCGCGTGCAAGAACCGGTTCGGGCACCCCGGCCAACTGCGCGCACGCAACGCCGTAACTTCGGGAAGCAGCACCTGCGGACACCTTGTGAAAGAACACGATGGTTTTTTCGTACTCACGTGCGCTTACGCTGTAGTTCGCAGCGCGCAGGCGCGTTTGGGTGAGCTCGGTAAGCTCGTGGTAGTGCGTCGCGAAGAGCGAGCGACACGCAATCGCATCGTGAAGATACTCGGCAACGGCGAAGGCGATGGCGAGGCCGTCATACGTGCTCGTTCCTCGGCCGATCTCGTCGAGAACGACGAGTGACCTGCGTGTCGCAGATCGAAGAACGTGAGCGGTTTCCTTCATCTCGACCATGAAAGTGCTCTCGCCACGTGACAGGTTGTCGCTTGCACCGACCCGAGTCAGTACGCGATCGACAACGCCAATGCGCGCACGCCTTGCCGGCACGAACGATCCCATTTGCGCCATGACGACAAGCAATGCGACCTGGCGCATGAACGTCGATTTGCCAGCCATGTTCGGACCCGTCACAAGCCAGAGCGACGGCTCTTGGGCGCGCTCCTCGGCCGATAATGTAACATCATTTGGCACAAATCGTCCGGCAGCCGCAATCCGTTCAACGACCGGGTGCCTGCCGTCCACAATCTCGAGGACAAGCGAATCGTCGACTTCCGGCCTTGTGTAGTCGTGACGGTGCGCAACTTCCGCGAGGGACGACAGCACGTCGAGCCGCGCGAGCGTTTCGGCGACCGTGTGCAAGCGTCCCGCCGAGCGCGCAACCGTGTGAAGCAGCTCACGAAACAGGTCGCCCTCGAGGCTCTGGCCGCGATCTTCGGCGTGCGCGAGGTCTTCGGCTAACTTATCGAGTTCGTTGGTCGTGTATCGCTCGCCCGTCGAAACCGTCTGCTTGCGTCGCCAACCGTCGGGAACCTTCGCAAGGTGCGAACGCGTTACCTCGATGTACCAGCCGAATACCCGCGTGTATCGCAGCTTTAGGCTGGCGATTTGCGCTGCCTCGCGCAAGCGAGCCTCGAGTTCGGCGATGAGCCGTTGACCATCATGCGCAAGATCACGCGTTCGATCGAGGTCCGCATCGTACCCATCGCGGATCGTTTTTCCGTCACCGAGTTTGTGTGGCGGCTCGTCATCGATTGCGCGCGCGAGGAGCGCCTCGAGCTCAGCACAGGTGTCGATCCCAGCGTCGGCTTTTCCCGCAAAGACCTCGCGCACGGCCAGAGGGTCGAGCGAACGAAAGAGGCCCTCAATCCTTGGCAAGACTCGCAACGACGTCCGGATGGAGGCGAGGTCTTTTGGACTCGCGCGATCGAGCGAAACCTTCACCGCAAGTCGTTCGAGATCAAAAATATCGTCGAGAGCCAGGCGCAACTCGCTGCGCAAACCGGGTTGTTGAACGAAGAGCTCAACCGCATCGAGCCTTCGACGGATCTCGGCGACGTTCCGCCTTGGCGCGAGCAACCACCGCCGCAAAAGTCGCCCGCCGCCCGCGGTACACGTCTCGTCGAGCTCCGCTAGAAGCGACCCCCTTCTCTCTCCCGACTGTGCGAGCGTGAGCTCGAGATGCGCTTGCGAGGTCTCATCCATCACGAGCGCATCACCTGGTTCGTACGCCGCAAGACGTGTGATTGGCAGCGCCTTGCCGCGTTCGCAATCGCGTGCATAGCGCAGGCATCGCGCTGAGGCGGTACGCGCGATCGCAGTCAGTGCGGCCGGAATGTCCTCGCCGACGACGGAGGTGATCATCGCACCAGCGTCGACATCGAGCACGCCATCACTACGAATCGGACAACGCGGGAGCATCGACTCGAGTGTTTTGCGCAGGCCCGAGGCTTCGGAACCGAGCAACACCTCGCGCGGCTCGAGCCTCATCAGCTCGCCCATCAGCTCGCTCGAACTAGACACGGAGCACGCAATGAACTCGCCGGTCGAAAGATCAAGCGCGGCGATGCCATAGCCATCCGTGGAAAGGTCAACGGCCACAAGAAAGTGGTTTTCAGACGCGGCAATCGAGCCCTCGTCAAACACGATGCCCGGAGTGACAACACGCACAACCTCACGGGGCACGATGCCCTTTGTCTTCGAGGGGTCGGCCATTTGCTCGCACAGCGCCACTTTGTAGCCCGCATCGATCAATTTCTGGATGTAGCCACTCGCCGCGTGAAACGGGACGCCGGCCATTGAGATGGGGTCAACCGCGTTCTTGTTGCGAGAGGTGAGAGTCAGGTCGAGGAGCTTCGCTGCAACGACGGCGTCTTCGTAAAAGAGCTCATAAAAATCGCCCAATCGAAAGAACACAAGCGCGTCAGGATGCTGCTCCTTTGCGGCCTGATATTGCCGCATGACGGGGGTATCTGCGCCTGCCATGTTTCGCTTAGTAAATCGGATCGCGACGAAGTGAGAGGGAACGCAGATCAAAGAGCGTTAGACCGCGCGAGGAGCCATCGACGATGGCTACATTGCTCAGCGCAGGAACGTAGCGCATCGATTTTGTGAAGGTCGGCGCGGGATCCGTCTGGTTACTTGACGTTCTCAGGTTGACCTGAAACGGAACAAATTGTCCTCGTGTTGCAAACTTCCACTCGAGGTCTCGGTCGATAGTCGACGCACCGTCGCCTGGACCGAACATGACAAACGAGAAGAACGGATTGCGAAACGCGAGCGCGCTGTTCCGTGGCGCGTCGGCCATTGTTCCACTGGCACGAGGCACCGAAGCCGCGCGTGAGTTGAGTAGCACATCGGCGCTGTCGCACGACTGCACGCAGCGACCGCCAGGACCCTTGCTGATGTGATGCAGGTACCCCGTCACGCTTCCGAGTGCGAGCCACCTACGTCCCGTCCGCACGCGGAACTTGGCCTGATTATGAAAGCAGCAACGCGCGACCTTCAAGAACGAAACGTTGCTTGAATCGCGCGCATTCACAACGCGACTTGCGAGATCAGTCCGTCCACCTGAGTAGCCGTAACGGCTCACCACAAGGTGATCTTCGTACGCCTCGATAATCGGCAGGTCACGGTAGAGATTGCCGAACCGTCCATCGCCTTCGCCGAAGGCTTGGACGCACGCATCGTGTCGCGAAAGGCCGCTCGTGAGTGATGGATCCCAACATGATCCTCCGTTCTCATCAGCCTGATTTTCAAGCCAGTAGGGGTTATCTGCCGCGAGGATGTCGTCCTCGATTTGGACGTAATCCGCGACCCGTGACGATTCGTCGGCCGCGATCGCAATTCCGAGCTTATCTCCCGCAGCGCGTTCAGTCGAAACGCGTGCCGCACCGAGCGCGATGTCCTCGACTCCAAGATTGCAAAAGTTGCCATCTTGATTGCGGAGCGTGAGTGATTGGTAACCATCGGTGGTTCCAATCGAAGACGGTCTCTTGTTGCTATTAGGAATCATCGCCTCGTAGGCGATCTTCCATTCCTGATCGACGTGTACACTTGGATCGTCGACGGAAATGCGAATGCCAGGCTTCGGCGTCGCGAGGAAACTACGACCCTCAAGTGTTGGCGCGAGGGGAGATGACGCAAGCGTGGGGTCGATGAAACCAGGCATCGCGGCGGGCACGATCAGCGGATTCTTGAGGCCTTCGTCGCCGACAACGACACGCGCCGCACCATTGAGCGCAAGCTGCGGCGTGCCAATGACCCCTGGCACGGCATTGCCCTTCTCTGAATCGTTGCGGAGCAACACGCTCGACCGTGCGCGGTGGGGCACGCTCACCGGAAATGTAACTTCAAGCGTTACGGGGCTGTTGGAGCCCGACGTCGCACTGTAGGCAACCGGTGTGTGGTACGGATCGAGATCGTCGGCGTTGCTTGCACTGGGCTCTGGGACAGCCAGGGAGCTCACGCGCCCAGCTGCGCTCAATGGGTCGGGTCTTCGACATGGCGCATCCCAATCGTCGATGTCGAGAACGGTCACGACCCCGTTCGCTAGCGTGACAATCGCAAAGACGCCCCGCAACCGCGTCGGGCCGAGCACCACATCGGAGTAGCTAACATTCGCGCGGTATGCGGCGCCCTCATCGCGATACGCGTTCGAATCGGCTTCGCCGCCCGCGTTCGGATTGGGATTGCACAGTAGACCCGTGCGGGTCGTTGAGAGATCGCCTTGCTTCGACTTTCGCAGCGGCCAGTCGTGACGCGCGAAAGCAACCGAGACAGCGGCCGAGCCAAACCGAATGCGGTCCTTCGGAATGAACGGATTGAGATCCGCATGAGGACGCATGAGCGGCCCCCGAGGCGTGCCGTCCACCTGCGTGACATCAAACACAAAGAGTCCGCCATCGCTTTGATCGACCGCGTAGAGGAAACGCTCAAAGTTGCGCGTTTCGGGACTGATCGCGAGCGCGCCCAAACGCGCCGATGATCCGGAGTCATTGGTCGCAACAAGCGGTGCGCTTTCCCTCGCCTCGCCGCCCGAGGTCACGTCAATCGTGTGGATGATCGGAAGCGCTTTGTCGGCCACGTAGACTCGTCGTCCATCGGCCACGAGAGCGCCCGGGACGGGTCGTACAGCGAATGGCTGCGCAGGCGCCGTCGGTAGAATTTCGCAGGTGCTTTGCGAAGACTCCGGCCGATCGCCAGAGAGATCCACACCACCGCTCACATAAGGCACACCATCTGCGGCAGCTTTTGGCGTCACGGGCGGGACCAATGTTGTCAATCTAGTTGACGACAAGATCGCGCACGGCAAGAGTGCACCCGGGTCCACGCGATCACCCGCAGTGGTATCAAGGCCAGCTCCGCGCAAAAGCGGGCGAGGGTCAACGGTAATGACCTTCGCATCGCTCCCGGAAGCCGGCAGAAGCGTTGCCACCAAAACGTAACCGGCACCTCCATCAATCGGAACGACCTTCAAGCCGCCCGCCGGCTGTGGCAAGCCGCACGCTGGCCAGTCAACGATCCGGGGCGTCACCGCACCGTCACGTCCGCCGAGAGCGGTACCAAAATCGCCGAGCAAGCGACTCGAAGGCACGAGATAAATGCCAGGCTTGTTGACCTCCGCGGTCGAGACGAACACCGCACGCCTATCGCTCCCGATCGCAATGCCTGTGGGGTTCTGGCCGACAGGAACAAGGTTGATGCCAGGCGTCGCCGAGTCCGTATCGATGACGCGACCCTCAAAGAGATCGACAACCGCGACCTCCCCGCGCAGCGTCTGGGTAACAAGCCCGTAGAGGCGTGCGTCGCGCGCCTTGACGTCATCGGTCGTCGCATCACCGGGCAAGGGTGAACACTCCGCTTCGTCGAGTGGTTCAGGCGCGACCACCGTGCGATTTCCCGCTGAGTCGGTCGCATAGGTACGGATGCAAAGGAGCTCGATCGCGTCTGCTCCCTCGAATGTGCGCTCGGGCACGGTGATGGGCTCTTGCTGACACGCTCCGAGCACGAGTGCGAAAAAGGGGACAGTGCGAAGGAACTTCATTTCGAGACCGCCAAGGCGCTAGGGTCACCAAGCGTGAACACGACGCGTTCAAATGTGGATGACATCGACGTGTTGTCCAGATCGATCGCCTGCACATACGATCGGGTGAAGCTCGCAATGTAACCGAATCGATAACGTTTCAATTTGACCTTGGGATCCTGGGCGAACCGCGCGTCGTCTGGAACAAGTTCCCGACGTGCAACGTCATCGACCGAGACAGGATCGAACGCCATTGCAAATGGCCCCTGCCCCACCACGATGGTCGCTTCAACTTGCTGTGTTTCGGGATTCACAACGACGACGCGGTTCGAATCGAACGCCACCACGAACACACGCAGGCTGTAGCGACCATCCACGTCGACGATCGGCGCAAGATGAATGCGAGAGGGCCCGCCTAGCAGCGGAATGGATGAGACGATGCGCAGCGCGTCGGCGTCGTAACTGCCGTCGGCAGCCGTGGCGCCGATCTCGCCGACGAGGAGCCCGCCATATGACGAGCTGGTCGATCGATTCGCGATGAAAACACGCGCTGGCAACCGCGCACACGCGCGAATCGTTGCACGCCTCGCTTCTCCCGAAAGGAGCGCAGCTTGTGTCTTGCAAGCGATGCGCTCGCTCGCGTCCATCGCAAGCCCGCGCTCATCGATGCCGATCGATGTCACTGCGATTGGGTAGAGCCGCTCAAACGCGAGGTAAGGCCGATACAATGATGAAGTTCCTTGACCACCCTCGTCGGCATAATAGCGAAGGAGTGCGAGCGTGGACTCGATCTTGCTCGTCTTCAGGAACGCAGGCTTTGGCATCGCGGCGAGGCAAGCTGAGCTTGTCGGGGAATCGATGCACTCGTCATACGCATCGGCATCGTGTGGCACGAGCGCAATTCCCGTAGAGCCATTCGGGATTTCACTGACCAAAAACTGCAACGACGGCGCCGATACGCGCACGCCCGTTGACGACAGCCCCGTCGATAGAAGGCTCGCGACCGTGTCGACCTGATGGGTAATCGCAAGGCCGGTACCGTCTTCGGTGAACGCCATGCCAAAAGGTTGACCCGGCAATGTAATGCCGCGGGTGTTGCCCGGTTCGGTTGCTGAGGCGCCCGCTTGATGACCATCATCGCATCGGTTGTTCGTGCGCGTGCCGCAACCAATTGTAAAGTTCGTTGACGTTGCACCCTTTGAGCTGTCATCGGGCTCGACGTCTGCCCACATGACCGACGCATTTCCGCTGACTGGAAAGAACAGCCGGTTTTTGGAGGGCGAGAACTCAAGGTCGTTCGCGAACGCGCTCACGATGGCTGTATCTTGCACGTAGCGCGTTGAATCGGTTGGCGGTGCGCAGGTTTCGCCAAGCGGCTGCCGGTCGCCCGAACCGTCATTCTTCTCAATCGGCACGGTGGAAGAACAAGGACCTGAAGCGGCACGGACGAGCGGAAGGTCAGGGTCTTGTGGATTGAGAATCGTCAGCGCGGCGTGGCGTCTTATCGAAGTCAGATCGTAGCTCTGAAGAGTGCCGCCGTTGTACTTCAGATCGAAATCGCTGTTCGCGACGTAGAGCACGCCGCCACCTTTCGAAACGGCGAGTCCCGTCGGATAGTACATGCTGGTCACGGGTGGCTCGATGCCCGAGCTGTCGCTGTAACAAGCGGCCAACGAAGCCAAGCCCAGCACGGTCGTCAAAACGGCGAGTCGTCGGAGGTGGCTTAGGTCCGACCAAAGCTGAAAGTAAGGCGCCGGCATGGGGCGGCAGCCTACTCAAAAATCGTGCAATTTGCCTGGTTGAACGACGCAGCCCGCGTAGAAGCACGCTTCTGAGGGCCATTCATAGGCAGTTGAGCGCAAGCTGAGGCGAGCTCCCTCGATCAATCCCCGTAAACTTCGATCACAATCACGCCCCGGTCGGGATCCTCTGCAACAGGCGTCTGTTGCCTCGGCGCAGGGCGGTCAAGCGGAAGCTCGAGGCGCGGTTGGTCCTCGCGCACGCGCTCTTTTTCTTCTCGTCTGCGAATTTGCTCGATAATGAACGGAGGAAGCATCGAAATCACCTCCGAGGCGAAAGCCGTGGAGAAGCGACCACTGATAAATGAAACGTAGCAACGCCCCCAGGCCGGTCAAGTGTTCGGAGTTTGGCGGGTTGGGCTACGCTCAACATGTTGGGTACCTTGGGTCAATTCAGATTGGCGCTTGTGGCTGCGTTGATGCTGTTCAGTCAGCTTGGCGTAGCGTGGGCGACCCCTTTGAATCTCGAAAGCGATGCGTGGGAGGGTTCGCGAGAGGTTGTCGACCTCGCACGAACGGAGCTCGGCGCGCCTCGTGTCATTGCTAGTGAACGGCTCGTTTACGAGGATCTGAAGGCCGAGGACGGGGTGCTCATCATTCACCCCGAGACAAACCTGGAACTGGACAACTTGGCGCGATTCATGACAGCGGGCGGGCGCGTCATTGTGCTCGACGACTTCGGCACGAGCGACGACCTCTTGCGCTACTTTGGAATCGCACGTGTCGCCTTGCCGCGTGATCCCGCCGAAATGTTGAGACAAAATCCACAGTTTGCAGTCGCAGAGCCGGCCGGGCAGCACGTCGTCACGGGGAATGTAGAACGCGTCATCTTGAATCATGCGACAGGCGTCGTACATCCGTCCCTCTCTCCTCTCTTGAAGGTGCGTGGTCGAGACGGAACCACCACGATGGTGGGACTCGCGGGTGCGGTTGAGAAGGGGCGGCTGCTCGTTATCGGGGACTCTTCGGTCGCCATGAACTCGTTGCTTCGATTTCCGGGCAATCGAGAGCTCGCAAGGTCGCTCGTGAGATACGCCACCGACGATGACCATTGGGGGCAGAGACGAGGCCGCCTTTTCATCGTCTCCGGCAAGTTCCGCCAGGTCGGGAACTTCGGTGAGCGAAGCTGGTCCGATGAGCTCATGCATAACTTGCGCACGTTCCTCGCCGATCTGCGCCGCCATGGGTTGTCGCCAGCGATGCGCTACGCCGTCGCGCTTGGCATGACAACGTTGGTGGTTGGATGGGTACTCCTGACCGCCGGACGTCGCTACATTGGCACCCGACCTCGTTACGCGCGACGCATTCCAACGGTGCTCCAGGGCGGTCTTGCAGGACACGCCGCAGTCATCGCCGCGCCGAGCACATCGCGTGTGCTCGTGCTTCTTGAGCTCAAAGCGGGCCTCGTTGAACTTGTGCGATCTCTGTTACATTTGGAAGACCTCGTCACGACTGGCGAACTCCTCGCCCATGCAAACGCGCGACTCGAACTTGCCGAGCCAACGCGGGCCGAACTTGCACGCCTCCTTGAAGAACTCACCGCGATCGAACAACAGGTTCAGCGTGACCCTCTCGGCACAGGCGTGCGCGATGGCGAGGTCGTGAAGTTCACGAATCGGGTCGATCGCCTGGTCAAGACCCTCACAGGGAACGGGTAGTTGATGCAAGCCGCGCTCAAAGAGAACGAAGTTGCCTTCGCGCACGGAGCTCTGACTGCCCTTCGCGCCGAGGTTGCACGTGTCATTGCCGGTCCCGCTGCGACCGTTGACTTGCTCGCGACCGCGTTGCTCGCTCAAGGCCACGTCTTGCTCGAAGGCGTTCCTGGCGTCGCAAAAACGACGATGGTCAAGACATTTGCCCATTCGCTTGGGTGCACATCGCGCCGCATTCAGTTTACAGCCGACCTCCTCCCGTCAGACATCACCGGAACGTATGTGCTCTCTCCGCGCGATGGCACGTTTTCGTTTCGCGCAGGACCCATTTTTGCGCACGTTGTACTTGCCGACGAGATCAACCGCGCGCCTGCGAAAACACAGGCCGCGCTGCTCGAAGCGATGCAAGAAAAGCAAGTGACCATCGATGGAGAGCGGTTTGTCCTTGCCTCGCCATTCTTCGTTCTTGCGACACAAAACCCGATCGACTTCGAAGGCACGTACCCCTTGCCGGAAGCTCAAATTGATCGCTTCATGATCCGTATTCGAATGGGCTACCCGACACCCGAGGAGGAGCTGCGCATGCTGAAGCTTCACGGGTCGGTGGCGCCTACGTCTGCATCGGTTCTCAGCCCAGAGCGCGTTTTCGAACTGCAGTCGATGGCTTCTCGCGTGCACATCGAAGAGTCGTTACTCGGGTATGCCATCGCGCTCACAACGGCGACGCGTCGCGATCCAAGGGTCGTGCTCGGGGTGAGCCCGCGAGGGACACTCGCGATGGTTCACGCCGCGAAGGCCCACGCGCTCTTGCGCGGTCGCGCGTTCGTAACGCCGGACGACATTCGCGAACTCGCCCCGAGCGTGCTGGCACATCGCATGGTCCTCGCGGGTGAGCATGAAGGAAGCCTCGACGCACGGGACAACATCGTGCGGGACGTCCTCAAGAAGGTAAGCTACCGAGGAACGGCGTAGCCCTTCCCTATGCGCCTCTACGCAACGTCCCCGGCATTTCAGGTTGGCCTCGCTGGCGCGGCTCTCTTGGTGTTCGGCGTCATCATGCGTGCGCCACCTGCGATGGCGTTTGGTGCCGCGGTTGTGACGACGGTCGCGTTCGCACGCGCAAAGTCAGCACTGACAGTTGCGGAATTACGCGCGCACGGCTTCGAGATGAACTGGGCCCTGCATCAACGTGTCCGTCGTCTGGCCGTGAACGAAACCGTCATGGTGCACGCAGACATTCGTAACCGCAGCAAGCACGTTATTCGCGCCGTCAACGTTCGAGCGATTCACTCGTCGCTCCTCGAGGTCGCGCTCGAAAAGAACGAGATCCTGCTCGAACCTGAAGCACTCACCCGCGTCACGTTGACGGTTACGGCGAAGCGCATCGGGCGCTGGGGTTTGCACGGCCTAAGTTTCGAAGTGCGCGACACGTTTGTTGGTGGTGACGGCCTCTTCGAGGTGCCGCTGTTGTTCCTAAACCCCATTGGCATCGAGGCATCGCCGGCCCCGCTCCGCGCACTGCAACAGAGTGCGATCGGTGGACGAGCAAGGCGCGCTGATCCAAACGGTCGCCCGTCCAAACGCAAGGGCGAAAGCTCGTCTGTGCGTGAGCTGCGCGACTACACTTTTGGCGACTCGATGCGCAAGGTTGCGTGGAAGGCGAGCGCACGGCGTGGCAAGTTGCTCGTCCGCGAAACCGAGCAAGAAGAGGTGCAATCGTCGTTCTACGTGCTCGACGCTTCGGTTGAACTGTGGGCCGGCGATCCCGGATCGGCGCCGCTCGATCACTCTGTGCACGACCTTGCCAAGAGCATTCGCGGTTCAATCGCGCGCGGAGAGAGAGTGGGCCTCGCAGTCGTTGCGTCGCGCGTTCTTGCATGGGTAGAGGTGGGCGCAGGTCCTGCCCACACCGAAGCAATCGAACAAGCACTCTTCGCAAGCTCACGCTGCGTCGATGCGGATCGATGTGGCTTGCGCCAAAGCGAACTTGCACGCCTCGTTTTCGAACACCTAAGGCCACTTGAAACGACGCATCAAACGGCCAAGGCCGACGTCGATCACGTCGCGAAGCGCGCCGAAGCCCAACTCGAGCGCGCGCCTTTCGGTGCTCACGAACCGGTTGCGACAACCGAAACCGAGTCGCGACTCCGCAGATACCTCGAGGCGTTCGGCATTGAGACACCGCCTCCTGAACAAGGCGAGCGCGCTGTCAGCGAGATCACCATCGCGTCCGTACTGGATACACTCGCGAAGGAACGTAGGCACATAGGTTCCATTTGCGTTTTTGGGCCGTTCAGCGCGACGTCTCTGACGATGCGGTCCGCTGTGCGACGTGTTCGCAAGAGCGGCATCGCGGTGGCATGGGCACTGACGCCGTTCGAACGCACGCTGCCCGATGCCGAGGGCGACGCGCTCACAATCGCACAAGCCGCAAACTATGCGGTTCGATTGCGCGTTCGCGCGGCCGAACGTCGCAATGCTGTGGCGCTTACCGCCTCGGGCGCGAAGCGCTTGCACCTTCGTGGGCCCTCGAAGTGAGCCACGTGCGGGCGTTGCTCACGGAGCGCGGCCTTCGGCCAAAGCGATCGTTCGGTCAGAACTTTCTAACGGACGCGAACATCCTCGACCTCATCGCGCGCGCGTGCGTCCCTGATGACTCAATGAGCAATGCCACGGTGGTCGAGTTCGGCGCAGGAACGGGCGCGCTAACGGCCGCACTCGTGAAGCGAGCGAAGGTGGTTATCGCCGTCGAGCGCGATCGCGATTTGGTTCCGATTCTTGAAAGTCAATTTGGTGACTCAGTGAAAGTCATCGAGGGCGACGCGCAGGCAGAACCGCTCGAGCCGCTCTTCGAGGGTGCGATCGGCTTGCGCGTTTTGTCGGGCAATTTACCTTACCAAATCACCGGCAGCCTCTTGCAGCGAGCCGTCGAGCATGCAGTCTTGTTTGATCGCGCAGTCTTCATGGTGCAACTCGAGGTCGCCGATCGCCTGCTCGCGGCACCTGGCAGTAAGACGTATGGCGCGTTGAGCATTTTCGTTCAGGCTGCTTTTGAGCCCAAACTAGTTACAAAAGTATCGCCACATTGCTTTTTCCCTCCTCCAGATGTGCACAGCGCAGTGGTCTTACTTCAGAAGCTATCCCCTCCGCGCGCACCCGAAACGGCGCTCTTTCGACAGCTCGTTAAGAGCGCCTTCGGTGCGCGGCGAAAGACGCTAAGGAACGCGTGGAGGCGGGTGACCGATCCACAGATGCTGGAGGATGCTGCAGCGGAGAGCGGCATTTCACTCGACGCGCGCGGCGAGACGCTTTCGGTCGAGCAGTACGCGGCGATGGATCGTGCGCTGTCCCGAATGCAGGGCCTTGCCGGACCTGTTTAGCGCCGAGCACACGCTCGTTAGAGTCTAATGAGCAGCCCCTCCGCTAGAGCGTGACGCTTTCGACCGAGTCCATTCAGTGGTCAACCGTATTTACGATGAGGTCGTCTTTGTCTTTTTGGCGCCGGCTCTTTGGCTGGCTGGGCTCAACGTATCGGTGTGCCATGGGAACGTGGTTCCTCAGCCATAAAGCGTTTTGGCGCGCTTTGCCACGAGACATGAGGCGGCGCTCACGCATGACTCATGACCTTGACGGAGTATTCACACACACACCCACAACGTGAGCGTTCCTTTGTTCTTTGCTCGTTACGCCCGTATGTCACACTCAACATCTAAGGGGGGAGAACTGCCATGAGATGCCTTCAGACAGTGCTTAGCGCGAGTGTCGTGCTGGCGGCTTTGTCCGGGATTGCCCACGCCGAAGGCGTTGAGCCGCCAGGAACTTTGGGTGGCGTTCTCGTCAAGCCGATCGTTGTCGATCTTGGCGCAGACTACGTGACGAAGACGGCGCCCGCGAAACAGGCCGAATTGCTCAAGCTCATCACGGCGACGAAGTACGCCGAAGGACAGCTGCCGAACTATCCCGAGAAGCACACGATCGCCAAGAAGGCGATGTTGGCCAATCGCATGGCGACCAAGCCCGACTACCTCAACTACTTGATGGCAGCAGATACGGACGTCATGTCGTCGACGCGCGAGAAGGGTACACATCGCCGTGGTGTCGCGGGGACCATCCGTTTCGTACCCTCTGCATCCAATGGAATGACGGGCATATTTTCGCAGCCTGCCGAGGGGCTCGTAAGGCTGTCACTGACGGTTGCCTTCTCGGAAGGTCGTGATTTTAAGCCGGCCCTCAATCCCTCGATGGGGCTCAAGTTCTTTGTCGACGGAAAGCCCTCGGTCAACCTCGTCGCGTTGCACGCCCTTGACGGCGCAGTCAATGTTGACGACAAAAAATCCGACACCCACGCATTCTTTGCGCCGGATCTCAAGACGACGTTCGCGGTAACGCCAGTCACAGCGGGTGGGAAATTTCTGAAGTGGGCGATCGACAAGCACTTCACACCGCCAGACGATTGGAATCGCCTCTCGCTCGCTAGCCTCATGGGGACGAAGTCCGACGGAACCAGCGAAGCGCAACCTACCAAGGAGCCCCATCACCTTGTGTTTCGCGCACCGACGACCACTCACAATTTGATCGCGGCGGACGACGATCGCGATTTCCGAGTGTCTTTGGCGTCAAAGGTGAAGTCAGGCTTCACGATCTACGATGTGTACGTTGCCGATGAGAAGAAGGTCGAAAAGTTGATCGGCCATATCCTCATGACGAGCGACCTCTACGCTTCCGAAGTTGGCGATCGCCTTCACTTCAAGCACGAGTTTACCAAGCTCAAGCTGAAGAATCCCAAATAACGCGTCGGCCCACGAAAGGGTTTGAGGCCCGGATCGATCGCGGTTCATCGACTCGCGTCGTCGACATACCTCTGCGCCGTCTTGCGGTCCGGATCGGTGGAGGGCGCTAGCTCTAGGTACTTGCCGTAGTGAGCGAGCGCTTCTTGCTTCTTCCCAGCATGCGCAAACGTTTCTCCAAGATGGAACTCGAGTGGGACGAACCACGCCGGCTTCGGCGTCACGCTTTCGAGTCCTTTTGATGCAGCCTCGAAGTGAGGGCCGGCTTCACCCGCCTTGCCATGCTCTGAGAGAAGGCGACCGTATCGGTAGTGCCAAAAGGGCTTCGCTATCGGTGCTCGCATCGCGGTTGCCCATGCGCCAATGGCGGAGGGTACCTCGTTGCGATCTTCGTAAAGCTCGGCGAGCGAGCCGTAGATTTCGTAGCGCGTGGGGCACAGTTCGAGCGCGTGCTTCAGGTCCTTGAGCGCATCATTGACCGTACCCGCCTTGCGCTCGAACACGCCGCGCTGCCAGTAGCCGTCGCACAGACGCTGATCGAGCGCGAGTGCCTTGTCGATCTCTTCGCGAGCCACCGTAAGTTGCGGCGGCGTGGCGTCGTTTGCGGCCCACCCGAAGTAGAGGTGGTACTCAGCACGGTTCGGATCGAGGTCGACGGCGCGCTTGAGAAAGCGCAACGCTTCGGTCTCGCCTTCGCGACCGCGCAGCATGTGTGCGCGACCAACAAAGTGATTCACTTCGGCGCTCTGCGGTCGCTGCTCGAGAACCTTATTGAGCATACCGAGCGCCTCGGTCGAGCGGCCGATCGTCACGTAGGCGCTACCCACTCGCAACTGCAGGTCGAGATCGCTCGGCGCCTTCTCGAGCGCGGCTTTGAACGCATCAATCGCGCGCTCCACTTGACCGCTTGCTTCGAACAAGAGGCCGCGTTCTACGGCAAGGCCCGGAAAGTCCTTATCGGCGAGATCGATTTTCTCGAACTCCTTCGCTGCTTCGTCAAACCGACGGAGCCTCCGGAGCACAATCGCAACGCGAAAACGCGTTGCCAAGTCTGTCGGCTCGCGCGAGAGCGCACCCTTATAGTGCGTAAGCGCGCGCTCGAGATCGCTCTGCGCTTCAGCGACTTCGCCAAACGCCTTTTGGAGCGCCGCAGAATCGGGCAGCTTCTTTCGCGCGTCTTGTAGAACGGCTTCTGCCTCTTTTGGTTGCCCTCGTGCCGAGAGGTAGCCCGAGAGCGCGACGAATGGGAAAATCGCATCGCGACGTGACGCATCAACGGCCGCAATCGCCGCCTGAAATCGCATTTCGGCCGCGGGAAGGTTGCCGAGGTGCTGCTCAACTTGCCCCATGAGCGCGAGAAGAGTCGGATGGTTGGGAAACTTCTCGACGCCTTCTGAAAGACGTTTCTTCGCATCTTGCAAGCGTTCGAGTTTCAGCAGCGCACGCGCGACATCGGCAACCGTCTCAGGTGCAAACGCACCGGCCTGTAGCGCGGTCTCGAAACGCGTGAGGGCCTCGGTGTAGCGGCCCTCACGGATGAAGAGTTCGCCCTGGCCACGCAGTGCGCGAACACTTCTCGGATTCAGCTTCAGCGCGTCCTCAAGTGCAGGGCGTGCCTCCACAAGCGCGCCGCGGTTGAGCGCAAGCCACCCGCGTGTCGCATAGGCCTCGGCCAATTCGTGCGGAGCCGCGAGCGCTCGCTGAGGACCGTCGAGCACCCCTGCAAGCTGCTCGTTTCCGAGCGCCTCTTCGCCTTCGCGATTTTCGGCGATCGTCGCGCGGAGCACACGGGCACCGACGTGCTTCGGCGACAATTTGAGCGTCTGTTCGATCGCCACAATTGCGCCGTCGCGATCGCCCGTCCCCCACTTCGCTCGCGCTAGACCAAACGATGCGCGCGCATCCGACTTGGCCGTTTGCGCGCTGGCGAACGACGCGAGGGCGCTTTTGTAGTCCCGCGCCGCAAGGGCGACTTCGCCACTAAGAACGTCAAGTTCCCGAACGAATCGCTTGTCACCCGAAGCGTGTTCACGCACCGCGGGCTCGAGCCCCTTTCGCGCCTTTTCAAGCTCGCCATGCGCCGCGCCATCAGCGGCCAACGCAGCGGTACGAAAACGAATCGGCCTGTCGCTGGTTTGGGCCTTAAGCAAAACCGATCCACGATTGCTCACTTTTGGGTCGGGCCCGAACCGCGCGATCATCAAAAATTCCTCAAACGCAGCCAGTGCGGCAAGACCTTCGGCGCGGGGCATCGAAGATTGCACGCGCATCAGATCGTCGACGCTCGCACGCGCTTGATCGTACGTGTCGGACGCAAGCGCCTCGCTCATTCGCCCAATGGCGTCGACCTCGGCGCGTTGATAGTCGCCCGCCCTAACCAGATCTGAAACGAACAGATAACCGAAGGCTCCGTGCCTCGTAAGCTGGAGCGACGCGCCACCCGCGAGCGCGAGCGTTAGCAACGCGAGAGATGCTGCTCGCTTGGTTCGCTTAGGTTTCGGTCTCGGTGGTGTAAGCGATGCCGCTCTGGGGCGAGACGCGGAGGGGATCGACGCTTCGATCGCGGGCGCACCTGGATCGAAATTCGCCTCGCCCGGCGGAACTGACAAGGGCGCCGGTGCGAACAAGTCCGGAACGGTCGAGCCGCCGGCAGTCTGCTCTGGAATTTGCGCCTCGAGCGAGAGACGCGACACACCCGTGCCTTCTCCGCCGCCAAGATCAACCTCGCCAAATCCCATGCCTCCCGCACGCGATGCGCCACCGCCGGGACGCTCCGAGGGCGATGGTGGCGGCACGCTATCGGAGCCCACAAAGGGGGGCGCTGGGGTAACACCGGCGAGAAAATCCGCAGGCAAGAGCGAGGGGCGCTTCGCTCGGTCGGCGCGATCAGTGTGTACGCGCGGGGGCTCGTCGAAACCGGCGCCGGAGTCCTCAGATGGCAAATCGAGTTCGCCAAAATCGCCAAACGGGTCGGAACGAGGCGGAACCGATCGGCGGGAATTGGCCTTCGAACTTGGCAAATTCTCTTGAACGACTGGCAACTCGATATCGCCGAAAGCGCCGCCCTTTGATGCCATGCCGCCATGCGAAATCGAAGGCAAGCCTGCCTCCGTTCTCGCCGGAAGGTCCGCGCCCACGACGGCGGGCAACGGCGCGTCGTTGCCCAACACAACCGGAAGATCGGAAAAATCCTGTGCCTTCCTCGATCGCGCAGGCAGGTCCGTAGCGCCGCGTGACGCGGGAAGATCCGCGGTCATCCTCGAGGGTGCCAAGGGGGGCAGAGTCGCTGGCTTCGCCGCTCGAGGGGCGGGCAAGTCTGATGCAAACAGCGGTGGCGGCGAGGACGCGGGTGGCGCGAGCGAAGGCGACCGTTTTGCGGAAGCGACGTCCGGCAAATCAGACGCGGAAACATCCACGTCCCGCGATCGAAGCGCAGACGGAAAGTCCGATGGCATGGCAGCGCGGGGAGGAGGCGCCACCGATCGTTTCACGGCAGGAGGCGGCGCAGTTCCCGATGCCGTGACCAAGAATGAGTGCCCACACTTCGGGCAACGCATCTTAAGCCCCGTGGCGGGAACCCGTCGCTCATCGACTTGGTACGGCGCCTTGCAGGCCTCGCATTCGACTTTGAGCATTCCGTTCAGCGAAGCGTATCACGCCATTTCAGCTTTTCGTCGCAACCGTGCAAGGACGAGCATGCCCACAAAGACGCACCAGGCAACCGCGCTCCCTGAGCGGTTTCCTGCTCGCGCGTGTGCGCATCCGTTCACTTCGCTATGTGGAGCAGGAGCGACGGGGGACTGCACGGAGGACCCTCCAGTGCGGCAAAAAAACGAGCGCGACGCACGTGTCGTTGAACTGTGTTAGGCGTGCGGGTGTGGACGATCTCGTCATCGTCGGCGCGACCGAGCACAACCTAAAGAACGTCTCGTTGCGGATTCCACGGGGCAAATTGGTTGTGTTTACCGGCCCGAGCGGATCGGGCAAGTCGACGCTTGCCTTCGACACGATCTACGCCGAGGGGCAGCGTCGCTACGTCGAATCGCTGAGCGCGTACGCGAGGCAGTTCCTCGAACGGCTCAAGAAGCCAGCGGTCGAACGCATCGAAGGCCTCTCGCCATCGATCGCCATCGAGCAAAAGCCACTCGGTAAGTCACCACGGTCAACCGTCGGAACTGTCACCGAAATTGCCGATTATCTTCGACTGCTCTTTGCGCGCGCGGGCGTACCTCACTGCCCAAATTGTGGTGATCGCATCGAAGCGCAAACGGTGCAAGCGATGGTCGACCGCGTTGCGGGTTTGCCGCCTGGCTCGAAGGTGCAACTGCTGGCGCCCATTTGTCGATCACGAAAAGGCGAGTTGAAACTCGAAATCGATCGCTTGCGTCGTGAGGGATTCGTTCGAGCGCGCATCGACGGCACCATGGTCGATCTTAGCGATGACATCGTTCCCGAACGCAACAAGCCGCACAACCTCGATGTCATCGTCGATCGCATTGTGATCAAGGACGGAATTCTCTCGCGACTCACGGACAGTGTTGAGCTCGCCCTGCGTATGGGAGAAGGCGCGTTGCTTGTGGATCGCGAAGGCAGCGAGGCGTTCTTGCTGAGTCAACGATTTGCATGCGCAAAGTGTGGCATCTCGATGCCCGAGATTGAACCCCGCCTCTTTTCGTTCAACAGCCCCTACGGCGCATGTCCTACCTGTGACGGACTTGGCAGCGAGCGCATCGTCGACATCGAGCGTGTCATCAGCGATCCAAAGTCCACGCTGCGCGCAGGCGCCATCGCTGCATGGGGCAAGCGCGGCACCGTCGTGTATGCGACCGAGCTTGCGCGCTGCGTAGACGCGCTCGGCGTCAATCCCGATGTGCCATGGCGAGCCCTCGACGACACGGTGCGAAACGCGATCTTGCACGGCGCGCCAAAACGTAACAAGAAGAGCTACATTGGCATCGTCCCTACCCTGCAAGCGGAGCTCCAGGGACGAGGCGGCGAGGGCGAGGAAGGCGACGACGATCGTCCGGATGCGGAGCGATTCACCATGGTTCGCACCTGTTCGACGTGCAAGGGCACGCGCCTCAGAAGAGAAGCGCTTGCCGTGCGAATCGGCGAGCGCAACGTTGCCGATCTCTCTTCGATGCCCCTCAAGCGATTGATCGATCACCTGCGGACCTTTCAAGACACTCACCTGCCCGCGAACCTCGCTGCCGTGGGAGAACCATTGCTCCACGCGATTCGCCTTCGCGTAGGGTTCTTGACGGATGTGGGTCTCGAGTATCTTGGGCTCGATCGCACAACCGAAACGTTGTCCAATGGCGAAGGCCAGCGCATCAGGCTTGCTACGCAGCTCGGATCGGGCCTCGTCGGCGTCCTCTATGTGCTCGACGAGCCCTCGGTGGGACTCCATGCACGCGACAACGAGCGCCTCATCGCCGCACAGAAACGTCTCCGCGATCTTGGCAACAGCGTCATCGTGGTCGAGCACGACAAGGAGGCGGTCCTTGCGGCCGATTACGTCGTCGATATCGGTCCAGGCGCCGGAGCAAATGGCGGACGCATCATCGCGCAAGGTACCCCTGCCGAACTCATGGCGTCGGACGCCTCGATCACAGGACCGTGGCTCGCCGGCAAAAAGACGATCACGTCGCCTTCGTCGCGAAGGGCGCCAGGAAAGCATGCGATCGATATCGTCGGTGCGCGCTCGCACAATCTGCAAAACGTAACCGCCTCCTTTCCACTAGGCCTTTTCGTTGTCGTGTCCGGCGTTTCGGGCAGCGGCAAGTCCACGCTCGTCATGGACACCCTGCTGCCGGCTGCGCAAAGTTACGCACTCGGTTCTCTCAGGCCACAAGGTGACTTTGAACGCATCACTGGGCTTGAACAGATTGACAAAGTGGTTTCCATTTCACAGGCGCCGATTGGTCGCACGCCGCGATCGAACCCCGCAACATTTACTGGCGCGTTCACGTTGTTGCGGGACATTTTCGCAGCCACGCCAGAAGCGCGCGCACGCGGTTACAAATCGGGACGCTTTTCATTCAACGTTAAGGGCGGTCGTTGCGAAGCATGCCAAGGCGAAGGCGTCCTTCGCGTCGACATGAACTTCTTGCCCGACGTGTTTGTGACATGTGACACATGCGACGGTCTTCGATACGGACGCGAAACGCTCGAGGTCAAGTACCGCGGCCTCACGATTGCCGACGCACTTAGCCTCTCTGTCGATGACGCTGTCGACATGTTTAGTTCGTTTCCGAAGTTGGCCGAAAAGTTAGTTGCGATGCGTCGTGTCGGACTCGGGTACATCTCGCTCGGCCAAGGCGCACCAACCCTCTCCGGTGGCGAGGCGCAACGCCTCAAACTCGCAACCGAGTTGTCGAAGAGAGCAACCGGCAAGACGCTTTACGTTCTCGACGAGCCCACGACAGGCCTGCATTTCGGCGATATCCAGGTGTTGCTCGACGCTCTTTTCGAACTACGCGACCAGGGCAACAGCATCATCGTCGTGGAACACAACCTCGAGGTGATGGCCTGCGCCGACTGGATCATCGACCTTGGTCCCGAGGGTGGCGACGGTGGCGGACAACTCGTGGCGGCGGGCACGCCACACGCGATCGCAGCGGAGCGGCGCTCGCACACCGGTCGATTTTTGCGACCGCTTTTGGGATGATGTTCGGTGCGGTGAATCGTCGCACGCACTCGTCAATAATTGAGATCACACGCCGACTGCCGCATTCATTTGGGCATGAGATCGATCCTTCTTTCCGCGCTGCTTGCCTCGCTCGCCGGCTGCTCAGTCACTGCAGCCAATCTCGACGCAAGCTCAGACGCCGAGCACGCCCTTCCGCCATCGTGTCAGGCGTTCCACGATCTTTGCGTCGCCGCGGCTGAGTTCAGCGAAGAGGCCGACAAGTGCCACGAGTTCATGCACGACACTCAGCTGACCGAAGCGCTATGCGCGGCGAAGAAGGACGGTTGCATTGCCGCGTGCACGGCCGCCCTTGACGGAGGTACGCGCGACGCAATCTCGGACGCGCCCAAAGACGCAAGCACAGACGCGACCGAACTCGACCACTGACGAAGGCGCCGCGCGAGCCGCCGACTACGAATAGTCCTTTTCTTTGCGCTCTTGATCCTCTTTGCACTGGATGCAAAGCGTCGTCTCAGGCCGCGCTTCCAGTCGCTTAATCGCGATCTCCTCGCTGCACTCTTCGCACATTCCGAATGAACCATCTTCGATGCGCGCGAGCGCCTTGTCGATCTTATCGAGGAACGACTTTTCACGACCTCGCAGGCGAAACGTAAACGATTGCAGGTACTCGCTTGATGCGAGGTCCATCTCATCCGGAAGGTCATCTGTATCGAGCGTCATGTCTTGCTCGAGCGTTAGCTTTGCCTTCCTGAGAATTTCTTCTCGCTTGTCAGTGAGCATGGTCTTGAACTTCTTCAGCGTTGCCTTGTTCACGTCGATCACTCCTCGGGCTCAACCTGCCGCATATCCATCGTCGCGGTCCGTCGAAGGGGCAGCAAGTTACGCACCCCGTTCGGTATCGTCAACGGCCAGAAGCAACGTGTAAAGGAACAACCGCACCCAAATGCGAGTAAGTAGGGTTCTTACCCATAGGTAAGCCTCATGTTCGCGATTGGTGTTGACGAAAATGGACTCGGCCCACGCCTGGGCCCGTTGGTGGTCACCTCAATTGCGGCCGAAGTCGACGAAAAGGGGGCGCTTGCCCTCGAGAAGAAGCTACGAGGGAAACTCGCGGGGCGTCTCGGTGACAGCAAAGACCTCGTCGCCTTCGGCAGGATCGCTCTCGGCGAAGCGTGGGCGAGGGCAATCCCGACGAGCCTCGGTCGGCGTTGCAGAAATCCTGCTGAGCTACTCGACACGCTGGCCCTTGATGATGATGTCACGCTTCGTGCGTTGTGCCCGGATCGGACCCACATCGCACAATGTTGGACGCAGGCACCAAACTTTGAGGCCGATGAGTCATTGGTCAACTTACTTACCAAAGATCTCGCGCGCCTCAAAAAACGTGGCGTCCGTATCGCATCCGTCAAGAGTGTCATCGTTTGCAACAGCGCTCTCAATCGGGAAGCGAAAAGGGGTATCTCGCGCTTTCGCATGGATCTCTCCGCAATGGAACGCTTGCTGCTCTCTCTGCGCGCGGAATTTGGCGAAGAGATCGATGCGACGTGTGGCAAAGTCGGAGGGTTCGATCGCTATCCAGCCCAGTTTTCGCACCTATCGGGTTACGCCTACACCACACTTGAAGAAGGCCGCGCGGCGAGTCGGTACCGCATCGCCGGGCTTGGTCGTGTGAGTTGGGTGCGCGACGCCGACGCATCCAACCTGCTCGTGAGCATGGCCTCGCTCGTTGGCAAATGGGTACGCGAGGCCCTGATGGGCAACATCGTTCGCTTCTATCAGTCGCATGTGGACGAACTTGCGCCTGCAAGTGGCTACCACGACCCGGTCACGACACGCTTCGTCAACGACACTGCGTCCGTTCGCAAGCGCCTCGCGATCGTCCCTTCCTGCTTTGAGCGAGACAAGGCTACTTCTTAGGCAAAGCAGGGGCTGCGGCCGCGAGCGCGGTCTTGAGCTTCGCGAGCTTGTCATCGCGCGAGAGCTTTGCATGTTCGGGGGCGAACTCTTCGTCACCAATGCCTAGAAGCACGTTGCCTTTGCGGGCGAAAACATAGTCAGCCTTGGTCTTATTGGCACCGTCGACGACAAGCGCAAATGCCTCGTCGCCTAGGTCTTTGACGGTCGCCACGCCGGACTTCGCGTGAAGTTTCTGAAAGGCACCCTTTGCGACCTCGGCTTTGTCACCGGTGACAGCCACAAAGCGATATCGCTTGTCGCCCTCCTGGTAGTAGCCGATCGCCGTTGGACCCAAATTTGTAACTCCGAATGCGTCCTTTGGCATGAACTCGACGCCAAGCGGAAGCATGCCCGCTTGGGGGAGCAGACTCGTCGACGGGAAGGTTGTTTCACCGGTGAGTTTTGCGCCGACCTCTTTCGCAATCGCGCCCGTTATTTTCTCGCTCGCCTTCGCCATCATTGCAGCCGTGGCATTCGGATCTTCCATGTTGAAGGTCAGCTCGATCAGATACACGCCCTTCCACACGTAGGCGTTGCTCGTCCCCATCGCGCCACTTCCGCCGGCGGCCAGCGGCTTGACCGTCGCCTTAGCCGGATCGCCATCCGCGATCACACGCTTCGTGTACATCCCGAGCGCGCCTCCCGCGTCGGCGAAGGTCGACAACTTGATGTCAACGCTGGCTGAGCCCGCGCTGTCGATGTACCGAAGTTCGACCAAACGCTTCAAGCCAAAGCGCTTGTAGACCTCACACTCACCGTCGAATGCGGTGGTGCACACTTCGTCCATCGAGAACTTCCCACCCTCACCGTACGTTTTCTCAGGAGAGGCAGGGTCGATGCAAAAGGTCGACACCTTGCGAGCAAAGAACGGTGCGCTCAGCGCGTCTTTCACCTGACCACCGCCGCCCGCGCATAGATCGACTTTCGCGCTTGCGCTGGTCGCTGGCAGAGAAGGGGGTGGTGGTGGTGACTCACCGCTGTCGGGCTTGCAACCCACCAGGCAAAGCCACGCGCCTGCCACCAAAGCCGATCGTGTCATCGAAAACACCTCGACTGCACCTCTACCACAGCGCAAGTGGCGGCCGAAGTTGCGGCGCCGTTGGCTATGCATGTTTTGCAGGGTACGCAATGTTTCACGCCACCCCGGTGCCTGGAGGATGCGCTTATCGCGCGGTTTGCCGTGCGAAAACCTTGCGGCCCTCCCTCTGTCCGCGGCACAACCCTTGCTGTTGAAACCGCTCATGCGCGCGACACGGGCGTACACGCTTATCGAACTGATGATCACCATTGTTCTCATTGGCGTTCTTGCAGCGCTTGCCGTGCCTTCGATGGTGAAAGCGAATGACGATCGGCTCGCCTACCAAGACACGCTGATGGTGTCCGAGCTCCTGCGTCGCGCACGCACAACGGCCGTCGGCCGCGGCGCAGCGATGCTCGTTGAGATCTCGAGTGACGGAACGAACGATCGTGGCACGTTCACGATCTACGAATCAGTGCGTTCAAACGGAAACGGCGTTGCTGGCGAGGACACACCTCAACCCGCGTGTCGCTATCCAACCGACTGGACGAACGCAACCTTGAAACGCAAAGTGGCAGAGGCGACGCTCAACGGCCAGGCCGATGCGTTCGCGGGCATCCAGACGAAGCTGCAGGTCTTCGCCACGACGACTCCAACCGCGTACACACATCTCTACATCTGCTTCGCGCCCTCGGGTCGTACTTACTTGTCAACGACGCTCGACTTTGCGGGCACGCAACAGAACGTCGCGCCGGTTACCGTCGACGTCGTACGCACCGCGAGTGGAACGTCGAACTTCGAGGGCATCCGTCGGAAAGTTGTACTCAGCGCGGGTGGCACGACAACGATTCAACTGTTCTAACCCAATGACGATCCACAACAAGAACCAAAGGGGTTACACGGCCGTCGAAATCTTGATGGCCATGTCTCTCTTTTCGATCGGAGCGGCGGGCGTCATCAGCATGCAGCGCGCCGCGGTGAATAACAATGCGGACGTCCGCAAGATTGACGTCGCCTCAACCGTTGCGCGCCAATGGATGGATCGGCTTCATCGCGACGCCACGAAGTGGACGCTCCCGAACGCGACAAACCCGACGGGCAACAACCTTGCAAACGCAAAGTGGCTCGATCATGTCGACGGCAAGTGGCGACGACCTGACGACTACGCAGCCGTCGTGAATCCTGAAGGCGTGAGTCCAGCGTTCGACATCGTGGGTCGCGATCTCCTGCTCACCCAGCTGAACCAAGCTCAGTTCTGCGTCCACGTGAAGCTCAATTGGCTTGAGCTGAACCGGTTGATGCGCGCCGAGGTGCGTGTTTACTGGCCGCGAGATGAGCTTCGTTCGTCAGCCGGCGATTTCTGCAACACCGCTCCCGACACGGTGACGCAGTCGCCGCAGAACTTTCACTTCGTTTACGTCGCCGACGCCGTGCGGGAGAACATTCTTCCATGAGATGGATCGTCAAACTCCCCCAAGTAGCGCTTCGCTCACAACGCGGTTTCACGCTCACAGAGCTGATGGCTTCGCTCACCGCTGGCGTCATCATTGCGGGCGCCGTGGTCGGCATCTCACGCGCGGCTTCCGAAACGTTTCACGAAGAGACGCGCACGCTGACGGCGCAAAGCGGATCTCGCCAGTCCATGGAGCAATTGAGTTTGGACCTGATGCGTGCAGGCTACATGAGCACGGGCAACATCCAGACTGATCCCTCTGTCGCAAAGCCGCCCGGCGAGCTGATGAACAACCTGATTCCGAATCAGTACGTCGGGCTTCGTCGCCTCGCGAGCGTCCACCTTGTCGTCGGTGGTTCCAAGGCCGCCACTGATCCGCAGTCAACATTTGCAGGCCTAAACCCCGACACCATCGAGCTTGGTGGAAACTTCACGACGACTGATCAATTTCCCATTCGCGAGATCCAGCCAACCACGGGCAACTGTCAAACGATCCTTCTGCAAACTGACTCACCCGCTATGTGGAGACTTATTTCGACCGCCGCCGGCATTGACCAAACGCCGCTCATCAATGCGTTCAAACCGGGACCGGTGACGAGTTCTCGACAATTTATCGTGCGCATCCAAGACAGCAGCGGTCGCTACCAATACGCACCCACTTGCCCGCAGGCTGATGCGGTCGGAATCAATGGCGGCGTTCCGTTCATCAAGATTGCGACGAATTCGATGGGTGTAGGCATTCTCACGGCCGAGCAAACGAAAACGACGGGTGGAGCGTCGGGATACGGCGCGGGCATGCTGATCAATCCGGTACAAATCGTTCGCTGGTCGATCACCAATGCACCTCCGGATTTTGCCGTCGCAGCCATGACACCGAAGGCCGACGCTTCCAAGTTCTATCTCCAGAGAGAACTGGTCGACGCCGTCGGGCGAACCGATGTGTCGACGACCCAAGTCGTGAGCGAGTACGTGGTTGATCTTAAGTTTGGGTTCACGGTCGAAGACGGACCCGTGGATGCGTCGAATACATCGCATAAGCTGTTTGCCTTTGATGATCCATTGAACGGAACGTACGCGTACGACGTATCTGCGCCGCCTCCAGCGACTGCGCCTCCTTCTGGACCGCAGCGCGTTCGATCGGTTCGAGTGCGTCTTGCGACGCGCGCGCAGGTGGCCGATCGCGACGTTGCGATTCCCGTTACGCCCGCGGGACCTGCGGGCCAACGCTTCATGTATCGGTATTGCACGGCGAGCGCAGCCGCACAGTGCAGTGATCGATCGCTGAGCTACGCGCGGGTCCGCACACTCACCAACGAGATCGCCTTGTCGAATCAAAGCCGGTGGTTCTACTAATGCGCAACACGTCCCAGCAAGCGCGACAAGTACGTGACCGCGGTGCGGTCATTTTCATCGTTGCGATGACGCTCGCGCTCCTCGCAGGGCTCGGCCTCTATGGTCTCAAGGCATCAAGTGAGGAACTCGCTTCGAGCGGCAACTACCTACGAAACGCGCAAACGCACTTCATGACGGAGTACGGCGTGCTCGGTACCGCGAACGAGGTCAGTGGTCCGCGCGCCCAGCTTTACCTCGGCCTCATGAGCGACCCAAACACGCGAGACAGGAACTGTCTCTCGCTCGCCGGCGTGCCTAGTACAGCAAGTTTACAATCGCTCGCATGCCGCCGGATGGGTTCGCTTGAGATCGGACAACGATGGTCGGTACCCTTTCTCGACGCCTACACAAACCCGACGACACCTGGCAGCCTGGGCCCCATTCAGCGTAAGGGTGACTTCTTCGTTGAGTTGACCGACCCCGTGCAAGTTGCACCTCCCTCGGGATATGACTTGAACCTTGGCCTCTGCTTCATGCAATTCACCGTGACGGTGACTGGCCTGACAGAACACTCGAACCCAAGTTCGGCCACCGCGCTCTATCGAGGCTTCGGCATCGAAATGGGACGCGGTCGCATCACCGGAGGGCCCGTTCGATGCCCATGAAACGCCTTCGTAGCGAAGACCTGCAAAAATATGCTCGCACAGTTACATTGATGGGCGCGTTTGTCGGCCTCGGCTTGGCCGAGAAGGCCGCGTTCGCGCAGCAGCTCGACGTGGTACCGCCCTTACCCAACGTCATGCTGATCCTGGACACGTCGGGATCAATGGAAAAGTTGATTGACGGTCGCGATCCGGAAGTCGACGCCACGACACTGTGTAACCCCGCCGCATCCACGACACCGAACCGTTGGGGCGTTGCGCTCGAAGCGCTTACGGGGAAATTTTCGGATGGTTATCGCTGTCTTGCGATGAGCCGCCAGGCGAGTACGACGCCCACCAACGGCAGGCCGGTGAGCGAATTTCTGAGCACGTATTCGCTCGGTTCAAACCTGCCCTACGACAACGAGTATCACTTGCCCTATCACCGGCCGATGACGGGCACGTCTCTTGCGACGGCCTGTGTCGTCAACCCAGGGAGCTATTCGGGAGCCGTTCCCAACCAACCTGTGGGCACTCTCGATGAGTTGTTCCCGGCGAACGCGATTGAGAACCGCATCTACGGCACAGCAAACTCGTGCAACTTCAGCCAATTGCCCGATGGCGCGCTCGATTCGGGTCAGGACATCATGCGCTTCGGGCTGATGACCTTCGACAGCGATGAAGGCTCGGGTGTTGGCATCACCGGAAGCCCGCCTACCGTTTCAAGCAACCCGTTTCCCGGGCAATGGAGTTACTTTCCAGCCTGGGATCAAGGCGCTGCATCGGGCTACAACGGATGGCCCGCGAACTGTTCGCCTCCTTCACCGCTCCTTCCGTTCGAAGTCGGAGCGCGCAACCCCGCTGCGCCGCCATGGGAAGGGCGCATGATTCGCTTCGCGGCCCCGTCTGTCGATGTGCAGCAGCTGCGCGATCAGTCCGCCGCGATTCAACGCGTGATTCTCGCGTCCCGTCCTTATGGCGCGACGCCCATCGCCGCCATGCTCGAAGACGCGCGTTACTACTTTTGGACGGATGCCAAGGGCCCGCAAATTGCTGATGACTATGTAAAAGGCGGCTGCCGTGACCAGTACATTATCCTGCTCACCGACGGCGCACCGAACCTCGACTTGCGACCCTCGTGCGAGGCGGCAGGAACGACGCCCGGCAAATGTCCTTACGAGAAACCGGAGACTACCGCCGCTGCCCTTTCGGCTGGCAGTGGTGGGCGCGCGGTCAAGACGTTCGTGATCGGGTTTGCGGTGTCGAGCGTCGAGGATCAAGCGCAGACCGTGTACTGCTCGAGCCTCGTTTCAAATGGGGCACTTACGGCAGCCGGCGTGACGGCGTGCTCGAGCGGCGATTCAAAATACGCGGCGTGCTGCAAGCTTCAGCAAATCGCCATCGCGGGCGGGACCGACAAGGCATTCTTCGCCGACACAGCAGGCGATCTCCAGTCTGCGCTTGGTGAGATCATCGCGACGATCGGGCGATCAACGACAACGCGCACCGTGCCCACGTACGCTCCGCAGGTTTCGAATCCTTCGTCGGATCCGTCAAACCCAACCACTGCAACGTCAATGTACTTGTCGAGTTTTCAACAAACGCCCGGCGGGGCATGGACGGGAACTGTGCAGCGGCAACGTCTTGTGTGCGAACTCGCCGGCGGGAACTTCTCGGTGCCACCAGCAGTCATCGACGAGAACAAAGGTGACGATTTCGCGAAAAATCTTAACTCGCACGTGGGGGATCCGCGCAACTTCATCGCGGTCCTCCCAGACGACTTGCCTTCGCCGCAAACGGGTGTCGATCCCGGGGTCTCCATTCGTCCCTTTTTAGCGCTGACGCCACCTGACAAGCTGCAGCGACTCTCTGGCACACAATATGCTGGCAGCGCATCAACCGTCATCAACGCGCTCACGCCCGCGGCACTGAAGATTTTGACGAACTCGTGCGCAAACCTGACCAACAGCGCGTGGCTCAGCACCACCGATTGCAAGGCGCTCGCACTCAACTTCGCGTTCGGTCAGGCATCAACCAACCCGATGCCATCTGGTTTCGCCGCGTTCGTGAGTCGTTATGACACCGCATTTGCGGACGTCTTTCACGCATCGCCAGCGATTGTGGGCGCGCCGAGCGCGATGATCCGCGACGAGTCGTATCAGGCATTCCGTGCGCTCAAGCAGACGCGCAAGATGGTGCTCTTTGCGGCGACGAACGACGGACTCCTTCACGCGTTCGATACGTCCGTAAGCACCAAGAAGAACAATGAGCTTTGGGCGTTCTTGCCTCCTTCGGTGATGCCGAGCATCTTGTCGACATACCCTGCTGGCCATCAGCTCCTGCTCGATGGATCCCCTGTGGTGCAAGATGTGGTGTGGGAGCGAACGTCAGCGACGCTCGGCAACGCAACGAATTGGCACACCATGCTTGTCGCTGGATTCGGCTCGCAGGGACGCGGCTACTACGCGATGGACGTGACGGATCCGATCGTGGGAGCAGGCACCGGACCGCAGTTCCGCTGGCAGCTCACGACAACAGCACCGGGCGAACCAACCTTCTTCGGGCAAGCGTCTGGCACCCCCGCCGTCACGACGATTTACGTTGATCCAGACGGACTCGGCGCGCGCGAAATTGGCGTCGCAATTCTGCCCGGTGGGGTGAGCGCGCAACCCTCATCGGGCGCCGAATGCGCGCGTGCTGCGAAGACGAGCGACGCAGCGCCTCCGAGTGGGTTCAAGTACCGCCCGAAGGTGAGATGCTGGGGTCCGACGGCGACAGCAAGCGATCCCGTTGAAGGTCGCGCAATGGTCATCGTTCGCGTTGACACCGGTGAAGTGTTGCGCGTCTTCATGCGCGCGGCCGACGCGCCGCCTTCGCTCACCAGCGCTGGTCGTGTGATCGATACGGCGCTCGACTCGCCGATGTCAGGCGCGATCGCTGCCTACCCTGCCGGCGCGGGCGCGATCGCGCAGAAGTTCTTTGCCGGTGACGCCGATGGAACGATTTGGAAGTTCGATGTGAGTTCGTCCGATCCGACCAAGTGGACGGGCGAACTGTTTTTCGACACCGTCAACGACACGGTCGATACGTCGGCTAACGCTTTCAAGAATGGCAAACCCATCCAGGTCCCGCCTGTTATCTCGCTCGATCGGGGAAGCAACGTTGTCATCGACGTGGCGACCGGCGATCAAGAAGTCTTCGGCTACACCGACGACTTCTACATCTACTCGCTCTCGGAAAAGGCGCAGGGCAGTCCACCAAAATTGCGGGCATCTGTGAATTGGTACTTAAAGTTGACCGATGGGGAACGCGTCACGGGTCCGATGGCCGTCTTCGATGGCACTTTCTATTTTGCGACCTTCAAGGCGGTAAACCCGTCCACGGGCAACGTCTGCTCTGGCGGAAGCGCACGACTTTGGGGACGCGATTTTGCAACTCCTGACGACTTGAATGATCTGTCGAAGGGAGGCATTCGAAAAATGCAGCCGCCCGATCCGAACCCCCCTCAGAATCCTCCGCCCGTTTACATTCAACCGAGCGACTACGATGCGACGCTCGCAGGCAAGGTGATCCCCGGCGTGTCGGTGAGCGTCACCCCTTCGTGCGCGGACATTTCGCAAACGTCTTCAGATATGTACGTTGCCGGTGCGCAGCATACGCAGGCGTCGAACATCAGCTCGGGCCAATACGCGCTCTTCTCGCAAGTGGGCGGCAAGAATACGTCCAGCAACGGCGCCGCGAGTCAGACGTATACCCAGAAGCTTGCGTCACCGAACACGGCAACGCTTGTCGACTCATGGGCGGCGGTCGTCGATTGAACGCGCGACCTTTCGTCATCGTGGCGCTCGCATTTGCGGCAGGCTGCAAGAAAGCACCTGTGCAAGCGGCTCCTTCGCCCGCAGCGTCACAACAGAAGCCGGCGGCACATTTGGCACCAGACGAGTTACTTGAAGGGAGCGACAGTGCTCTTGGCTTGATCCTTCCGCGCGGGGCGCGCATCAAGCACCGCTTCGTCGACCAAGTGCTCATTGAAGCGTCGTTGCCATTCGACAAGTTACTTACCTATGTTCAAACACACGTGACGGCTGGCACGTTGAGCAAAGGCGAGCGCAAGGCCACGTTCGATCACGTGCGCGCGAAGGAGAGCCGGGAACTGCGCGTCACGATTGAAGCCGCACCGTTCGGCCTTGTCCGCATGGAAGTTCGTGACATCACGCAACCGCTCGCGCCCATACTTCCTGACGAAGATGCACGATGGCGCGCGGCGGGGATGAGCCGGGATGGGAAGATTCTGAATCGGAAGCAGCTTGAGTAGCCTCGCGGGACAACGCGCTACTGCACCATGCCCAAACTGCCGACGATATTCTGCGCGCCCGATTCAAACTTCAGAATCGACACATCGCCAAGCGTTCCATCGGCTCCAAACTGCACCTGTCGGATAGCAGCCACCTCTGTGACGAGCACGCGGCCGCGACGTGTTCCGCGCCTTAGACCGACGGCGCGCTGCGGAAGCGATGGCTTTCCGAGCGTGTAGGCGATCTCGCCAGCGAGATTGAAATCCCCTCCGCTCTTCGATGAATCGTAACGAACGATGCGCAATTTAGACACCGTGTCCGAGCTGACGACGAGCGCGGCGTTGTTGTAGGGAGACGTTACGATTGCCGAGGGGTACTCCGCGGTGAGTTGTTTCACCGCCCTGAATGTTTTTGTATCGAACACCGCGACGCGACTTCCGGCAACGATGCTGTCATCCGCGGCGAGAACATAAGCGCCGTCTTCGGTGCTCGCGATCGCGCTCACGATTTCGTCCGCGTCTGAGAACGCGATTCCGCTCCCGCGACGAATGGCGGAGGTTTCCGAAATTTCGAAGAGAAAGAGATCGTCATTCGGACCGGCATCAGCGACGGAGCGACCGGGCAAAAAAAGCAGCCATGGTGCAGTCGAAAACAGGCCCACAGAAAACGCGCTGCTCATCGAAGCGATCTTGGCCTGCTCATGAAGAGTGCCGTCGCAATCGATTGCGAGCCGATAGAGCCCGCCTCCATTTTCTGTCGTGTTCGAGTCAACCACAACAAGGCTATGGCCGTGGGGTGACACCGCAAGACGGCTCGCGTGAAAGGTTCCCGAAAAGTGAGCATTGACAACCTTGACCGTAAAGTCAGGCGCGATTGAGAACGCACCGATTGCGCCGTCGTCAAGCGCAACGAATCCGAGCGCACCGTCGGGTGTAAATGTAACTTCTGTTGACGATTTTTCGCCAAGGTCAAAAATTGTACCCGGTCGAGTCAGGGTGCCAGAAGGTTCGAGGACGAGCAGCTCGTGACGGCCCGACGAGCCGCCGTCTGCACCGAACGGATGGGAGACGACAACGGCGCGACGCGCGTCTGCATCGACCGGAACGTTATGGCATGTTTGACGGGCATCTGAAACGTCGCCCGCGGCGTTAGCGTCGCTCGCATCGGGACTCGCGTCGACGCCAAAGGGCGTCGTGGCGTCGGCGCCGCGCATAGCCGCGATTTCGTTGCTACACGCAACGATGAGGGCGATCGGGATGGCTCTCGCGAGGAAACGCATCTGCACAGATGAATCCGGAACGGCGTCGTTTGCAACCAACCTCTATCGGATGCGCTGCGACGCCACTGACTGCGATATGACTGGGGCATGACACGTGCCAGAGTCACATTCGCCCTCTTAGCCGTGCTTTGCGCATGCTCGTCCGAGACCATCAATGGTCTTGCGGATGCGGGTGACGCCGCTCCGGTTTTGGACGCCTCGATCGTCGGCGACGCGGCCAGCGACGCTGTCACCGACGCTTCGAGCGACGCCGCGCTCGGCGCTGCCCCTGAAAACGCTTATGTTGCCGTGGCATCGTCAAGTGAGTTTACTCCGTG
>JAHFDY010000098.1 GCA_023248735.1 Myxococcales bacterium | reverse complement strand
TGCTCGCCGACGATTCTTCCGACGCGATGGGGTCGTTCATCGACGTCTGACTGCTCGATAACAATCAGCGCGCCTTCGGCCTGCACGAGGCGCAATCTTTTGGTCCCCGGCGGACTGAATGGCTCCGGCACCAACGCGGGTACGATCTCCACTTTTGGGCCTTGAGGCGTGGCGCTCTTCGGCACATCCAAGTTTGTCGGATCAGGTAACGGACGAATCGCCGCTATCCGAGGCGCAAGTTTCGGAGGGGCGGGACTTGGACTGCATCCCGTCGCGAGGAGGCTCGCGAAGCAGATCATTTCTCGGTTCATGCTCGGCTCACGCTTTCACGCGTCGGCTCATTGGAGCGACTTGCAAGACTGGACACCACACACGAAAAATCGGAAACAACAAATTGTCGATCAACCTTGGCTGAGCTACCGCCATCGCAACTTCGTGCTATCCCGAGCCCGCGCAGACCTGGGGGTTCGAAGGTCGATGCTATGCGAACAAATGACGCTTCGGGCGCAGCCCGGGTTGCCTTTCTGGGGATCGCTCTCGGTTTGCCTGCTGCCTGCCAAGTAACGGCAGAGCCGGAAGGTCGAGGTGAAGAACGCCTCTCGTCGGTCACGGCCACGGACACGACCATCACGGATGCCATCATCACGGCCGAGCTTGGCACCTGTCCGACAACGCCAGTCTCGACCGTTGGTACAACGACGCTTGGCACGCCGTACACCCAGTATCGATGGGACTGCTCCTCATACGTGCCGGGGGTCCTTACGAACGCGACCGCAGTGACCGGATCGGGCGCGAAACCAAACGCAGTAGCGTCGACTGATGCGTCGAGTGGCTCAGAGTACACCTTCGACGGGTACATCGATTTTCCGACCACGCGAGGCTTGCTCCAGGGCAAGGTGCTCTCCGTCGTCGGGTCACGGCCAAATTACATAAACAACGGCAACTTCGGCGGCGGGACTTCGTGCACGACGGCGGTTAGCTCCTCGAACAAGATTGGGAATTGGTCGTCTGGCACGACGATGACCGCGACGGCAGCATCGGGCGACTGCAAGATGACGCTTCAGTCTGGCGAGAGCGTCGAGCAAGCATTTCCAGCGAGGCGAGGCGACGTCTTCACCGCGAGCTTCGATTTCGATGGCTCGACCTTGTACGCGAGTGAACCCTACCCCAACGCAAGCCTCCAAAAGATGAAGACGTACCTCCGTCACGTCGACAGTTCCGCTGCGAACCTGAGCGTCTACTATCCGGCCAGCGGTCTCATCAACGCGGACACGTCGCTGCTTACGTCGCTCACATCGTACAGCAAGGACGATCTCACCGGGCGCAAGGCTTTCAAACTTCGTGCGGCCGATAACACGACCGTCAGCGCGTCCGGCATCGCCGTGAATCAGTGTGATCTCACCAACCTGAACGCAACACCGACAGCGCCTGCTTGTGGCTCGATTTCAAATTTGAGCGTCGCGTTCTCCTCGGAGTCGGGATCGGGGAGTGCGACCATCGACAACGTTCGAGTCGACTTCGACAAGGGCATTGAGATTGAAATTCTCGACGCAACGACCGGGAAATCGCTCCAGTCATCGACGATCGACAATGGCTTTCTCGTCAACCTACCCTTGGTCACGGACCACCTGGTCAGCGACGTCACAATCCGCATTCACATGCGGTCGCGCCTCGCAAGCAGCTACCCAACCGTGCGGGCAATGCGCATCTCCGACGCGTTCGACATTTCGACGACAAGGGGGTCGCTCGTGCGTACATTTTCGAGTGAGCGCATGGGCGTTGGCCAGATGTGGGAAGGCCCGCCGTCTCAAGTCAAGGATACGACGCTCGACGCCGTCCCCACCGAGTGCCGAACAACCTCTTCTGAAAGTAGCAGCAATTGTTACAAGTACTTTGTCGACAAGAAATTGTCGCAACGAAAGTTCTTCTTCGACACGTCGTGGCTTAAGGCCACATGGAACGCGAGCCGCAACGACTATGACGTTTCGTTGTTTGCGTCAGGCACGGCGGATGGATCGTTCTACCTGAACAACCGGATCGCCAAGAGCATGCGCAAGTACGGCTACACCGGCACGATGCTGATTCTCAACAGCGGCAGCATGGTTGGCTCAGACGGATCGACACACTCTCTCGGAGACTCAACCGCGTTCCCCACGCATGGTGTCTACGCGTCGCAAGAAGCGTTAGGACAAGCGCTCATCGTCAAGTACGCGACCTACGTCGCTCAGATTCTTGACGGATCGCACCTCTACAAAGCAACCTGCGACTCGGGAAGCGGGACGTGCGTCTACAGGTATCCGGCATTCAACACGTTTGAGCTCTTCGGCGAAGTCAACGGCGCAGGCGCAGGAACCGTGACTTGGAGCACAACGACGCCGTCGCGCGACACCATCGCCGCTCTTGCGAACTCCGTTGGCAGCGCCATCCGGGCAGTGCGGTCAAATGCAACCGTCACGACGCCAGGCATTCACGGTGGACTCTCACCCTCGCACCGAATCTTCGACTCGGAGTTCATCAAGGCCATTACCGATTCCGCGCAAACGTCTCCACCCTGGAGCACTTCCTCGATGAACGGGTTTGCGTTTCATCCCTATCTCAAATCACTCGACCCAGAGGAACTTGGAAGCCGCTGGGACACCGCGATCGCTGCGTTCTCGTCGCGCGGCTGGAGCACAACGCTTCCTACGTACTTTCAGGAATGGGGAATTTCGCACGAAGTGTACGATCCTCACTGCACGCTAAGCGGCTCAACCTGGGTCTACAGTTCGTCCGCGACCAACGGCACTTGGTCTCGCAGTTGGGGCAAGACCGAACACGGCAAGTTGTTCGCCCGCAATACGTTGCTCAACTTGTCGCTGCCTGTGAACGGGATCTTTCCCTATGGCGTGACAACACCCGCCCAGCAAGGCAGCGGGAACAGCACCTGCACAAGCACCGATCCAACGAACACGAGTTGCTACGCCTGTTGGGAGAGCGACGCAGGCTACACGTATTCGCTGTTCGATCGCGTCGCGGGAACAGGTCCACTTGAAGGCAGCACAACCACGATCCTCGAAGCGAACGCCGCCGGTAAGGCTTACGTCACCACGGCGGCCTATCTCTCGACCTCAAGTCCCTACGGTTCCAGCGTTGCCAACCCGAGCACGCTGTGGTCGAGCGACAAGGATCACTACCAGAGTCCGATCTACAAGACGGGGGCCAACGAATGGGTCATCGCGGGCTGGTGGTTTCGCGACTATCTCTACGGCGCGGACTGGATGAACTATATGTGGGGCGCCGCCGATGACGGATTCACCGACCAGCGGCCGCACAACATTGGTCTACCGGGTTTCGACACGATCGCATCCGCGACATTGGTGCCACTCGACGGCGGTGCGACCTCGACGTTGACGGTCAACAAACTTTCCAATGGCACCCAGGTGATTCAGGGCGCAACCTTCGGTGAGCGGCCCGTGCTCATCAAACTGACGACGTCGAAGTAACAATCGCGACGCAACCACGAGAGCCGCCTAACGCGCTTCACCACACGGAGCGCGTTTCGTCTATTAACGAATACCGATGGGCACGGAGTACACCGATGGGCTGACACAACCGCCCCAAATGGCAGGGACCGTTGGCGCCGAAATGGTCCGCGGCGTCGTTGCGGCGGCCGAAGCCCTTGGCGTCGATCGACATGAACTCCTCGCGGCGATGGACTGTCCAGAGGCCTCACTCACCGAAGAGGGCGGCCGGCTACCCGGCGCGGCTTTCGATCGCGCTTGGGTGTACTTGGCAAAGCACGCTGACGGCGGTTGCATCGGCGCAAGAGTCGCCGACAAAATTGGTCAAGCATCGGAATCATGGGTGGTACAGCTCGCGCTCCTCAGCCGAACGCTGGAAGAGGCTCTTCTCGCATTGCTTCGATTTTTTCAACTTCTAAGCGAAGGCGAGCGTGTGATCACGCGCTCGCGTGCTGAAGGTTTCGAAATCGAATTTGTTGCGCGCTCCTTGGCCCCGATGCCTCAGCGTGAGCTGTACGAATTTGCCCTCGGGCGGATGGTTGTCTTTGCGCGCCAAGTCGTTGGAGGTTCGCTCACTCCGCTGCGCGTTTCGCTGATGCGGTCGCGCACGCACGATCAAGTGCTCACAAGGCTCTTTGGTTCGAACATTGTGTTTGAAGAGCCTCGCTATGCGGTGCTTCTCTCCCGCGAAGATATCGGTCGACTGAGCGTCAATGCGCAACCCAAGCTGCGAAAACTGGTTGAAGAGCATGTCGAGCTCCTCGCTGAACATTTGCCCAAACGCCAGGGCACGGTACCTCGTGTGCAGCGCGAAATTCTCTCTCTCTTGCCACTGGGTCGCGCGTCGCTCGCCCACGTGGCACGAGCGTGCGGAACGTCAGCGCGAACGTTACAACGCCGCCTCGCAGACGAAGGAACGACGTTCGCAGTTGCGCTCGACGACGTGCGTTACGCACTGGCGCGCGAGATGCTCAACCGTTCGGACTACTCGATAGGGCGCGTGGCGTGCGAGCTAGGGTTTTCAACACACGCAGCGTTTCACGCGGCGTTTTGCCGCTGGTCGGGGCAAACGCCAGGTCAGTTTCGGGGAAAGTAACGCAAGGCCAAAGGCCTCTGTTTCGCCACGAGAAGTACGGCGCGCAACAAAATACTCTCGTAGGGTACAGATCTTCCTGCATCTTCGTGCGTCGAACACGGCCACCGCCATGAACGCACCCACTCCGCGATCGCTCGCCGTCTTCCTCTCCCTCTCGATGGCCGTCGGCTGCGCGGCGATGCCGCATGCCGCGACGTCCTTCACACCGGATCCGTCCGTTGTCCCAACCACGCCAAGGCTGGTGGCGCTCGCCGACAAAGTTGCCGACCAACCCGAAACCGCTGCAGACAAGGGTGTCGCATCACGCATCACGAAAGTGACCGTGTATTCCGACCGGGCCCTCGTCAGCCGTGAAGCGTCCGTGGCACTGGCATCCGAGCCGACGCTCTTTCGCTTCAAGAAGTTGCCGGGTTGGGTCGACGAGGGCTCCGTGAGGGCGTCGATCAGCGCGGGCAAAATCGTCGACGTCAGTGTCGAGCGCCGGTTTTTAGGGCGATCGAGCGATGCGGGGTTCCGGAAGGTCGAGCTCCAACACAAGGCCTTACTGCGACAGCTGCAAGCGCTCGACGACGAGATGGCGATCTTGGGCGCGCAGAAAGAACACGTCGAGTCGATCAAGGTATTTTCCCGGGAAAAGCTGACGCATGACGTTCCCACGCGCGACGTGAAGGTTGAAACGTACGGTCAGGTGATCGATTTCGTCAGCGGAACGCTTCGCAGGACAGCGACAGCGCGCCGCGATACACAGGCACAGCGAGAGCTGCTCGCGCCCGAGGTGGAGGCCAGCGCACGCAACCTCGAAGAGTTGCGCCGATTGACCAAGCTTGAAGAGACGACGGTGCTGGTGACCGCGCAAGGCAGCGCCGCGGCGAACGTGAAGTTGACGTTGAGCTACACCACTCCCGGTGCCACTTGGGAGCCCATGCATGAACTGCGCGCGGACGCGGCCGATCCGGATTCGGCAGAGCTCACCTCATTCGCGATCGTGACGCAGACCACCGGCGAAGACTGGAGCTACGGCGAGCTCTCATTCTCCACCCAGTCGTCCTCCGACAGCGAGCGCATCCCTGAGCTGGAGATACTCGCGCTCGGCCAGACCCAGCAGACCTCCCTCAGCGTTACCCGACGAACGACCTCCTTCAGCAGCGCACAGAAAAAGTACGCAGAGCAAAGCCGCCATTGGAATCTGATGAACCAGGCACCTGCGCGTGGCGTCTCTGAGCTCGAGCGCTTCGAGCAATACTATACAGACAACGTGGCCTCGTTCGAGCGCGTGCAGAACAAGACCGTAGAGATCTTTCAGGGCTTGCAAAAGCGCGGCACCACCGCACATTTCGTCGCGAAGGATCCCGCTCTCGTCCGCTCGGATGGGCGCTCGATTCGCCTCCGCATCGGAGGCAGCCGCATCAAAGTTCAACGCAAGATCATCGCCGCGCCCGAAGAGTCGCTCAATGCCGCCGTCACATTGCAGATGAGCAATAAGACGAATCAGCCTCTCTTGCCTGGGGGCGTCGCGCGCTATCGCGATGGTGCCTTCCTCGGAATGACCGACGTTGCATTTGTCGCGAAGGACGAGGATTTTTCCGTCTTCTTCAGCGTTGCCGACGAAATCAAATTGAATCGCGCACTCGACAAGAAGCAGAGCTCGCTGGTTCACGCCGCGCGTAACCGCATGCAGCTGTCCTTCGTCACCACCGCGAAGAACCTCTCGGATCGGGCCATCACCGTCGTGCTCGCGGAGCGCGTTCCCGTTTCCGAAAACAGCGATATCCGCGTGAGCAACATCCACGTGTCCCCGAGTGAAAAGCCGGACGTTAAAGGCATCGTCCGCTGGACACTTGTCCTGAAGCCTCACGAGGAACGCGAACTCCGCACGTCCTATCAAGTGGAGTATCCACCTTCCCTCGTGCTCGACGTGAAGCGTGATCGGCAACAAAACCCTGCGGCGGCGAGCCCCGCGAGAGCCCCGCAACGCGACTTCGAAGATCGCATCCTTCAGTTGGAGAACGCGCTATGAGCGACGTATCCTCGCCCGCATGACGTTGCACTGCGTAAGAACGCTTGCTTGCTTCATCCTTGTCGCCGCCTGCAGCACACCCAGCGCTGTCACGAACGACGCTGGTAGAGACAGCCCTGCATCCGAAGGGTCTGTGCCCAACTCCGATGCCACGACCTCAGATGCCGCGACACCCGTCGCCGACTTCGTTCCTCCCACCGGAAAAGGTGATCACGCTGGAACAGAAGGTCCCTGGGCGCGCCGCGTCCTCGGAGCGCGCTCGATGGACGGTCTTACATGGGTCCGCACTACGCAGGTGATTTCGGATCAAGCGGACGTTCCTGAGCTCCTCGTCGACGGCAAGGGTTGGCTCTACCTCTACTATTATGGTTGGACGATCGGGCAGTACCAGAACGCACCTGCGCTCGCGATCTCGACAGACAACGGCGCAACTTGGACGTTTAGGTACATGAAGTTTACGGGTTTCCCCGGCCGCGGTGATGTGTCCGATCCCAACCTACTTTTCGAGGACGGCATCTTTCGCCTCTATGGCAGCACCCGTCCCTCCGGAACCACGTACCTCGTCACCGGCGAAAGCACCGACGGCATCTCGTTTACGTTCAAGCAAACTGCGTTTCAGCCGCCAGCCGGGCAGAACGCGGGGGTTGCTGCAGCCTATCGCGTGGGGAGTAAATGGCATTTGCTTTCGCTCTCGAGTCTCGGATTCGGCAGCGGTGAAGAAGACGGCAAGCTGTGGCACGCAACCGCCGACGACGGGAAAACCTTCACGCTCAAAGACACGACGCGTTTCGTCGTCGACGGCGAGGCGTACTTCACTGGCAACATCGTGCCCTTCGACGGCGGATACCGCGCGTACGTGTTCACCGTTCAAGCGAAGCCGATACGATCGTTTTTCAGCAAGGATGGCGAGTCCTGGTCTCTCGAGACAGGGGATCGCCTCGTGTTCGATGCGGCATCGAAACTCGAGTCGGGATACATCGGCGATCCTGATGTCGTGCGACTGGCCGACGGCAGCTACTTCATGGCGTATGCCACATTGATTCCCTAGGCCAACATAGGGCTTACGTGAACGTTCCAAACGTGATTAGTTGCTGCGAAATGCTGTCACCAACGATCACGTTCTGTTCGCTCCTTCCGGCAGTCTTCGTCCTTGCAGCGTGCACCAGCGCTTCGCCGGCGGCAGATGCAGCGCTCGAGAGTTCGGTTCCCGCGGACGCCCCATCCACGGACGCACCCGTCTCCCCGATCGACGCCGCCGCCGACGCGCCCCCAGCCGACGCTGACGCAGCTGCGCCGGTTCCCGATGCCCCTAGCGATGCATGCGTGAACGTGACCTACGATCCTGGCAGCTATGTTTGGGGAACTTGGACGTGCAGCTCGAGCACGAAAACGACCGACGTCCGCGCGTTTGCGATCAGTCTCGGCATCCAATCGGTTGACGAGGTCTTTACGGGCACGAACGGCGTCGTCAACAGCAACTACGCGGGGACACCTGCGTGCACAATGACAACCCCACTCACGTTTACGTACCCCAGTTGCGGAATGGTGACGAGTACCTCGTCGACGACTTACACGTGCAGCGCTTCGTGCGCCCCGACGAAATGCAAAGCAGGCACGCAGGCTTCCCTTGTCGATACGTATGCGCTGACGCGAGTGGGCAACACGTTCACGACAACGCGTACGATCGATGCCGCAATCTTGGCGCAGGGCGGGCTGCAAAAGTTCGCGGGCTGCCAGGTGGGCGACATCGAGGTCGCCACGCTGATCAAGCAGTAACGCGTGCCCTTGGGTCACCCGAGCCACCGACTCACTCCTCGGCGTCTCGTCCGTGGACTGTTTGGCTTGCTCACGGATAGTGGCCTACAGCAAAAGGCGACGGCAACAGGGCCTACGCCGTCATCTCATACGCATCACGCAGCGCGTGAACTTCGTTCCACATGCGATCGAATCGCGCCCCGTTGACAACCGGCTTCATGATCATCTGTTGGCACAGATCCATCTGCTGCTGCGTGCTGCTCGGCTTCGAGTAGAGCTGCAGCGCGTACTTGGAACAGTCCCGCACCATGAAGTCAAAGATCTGATCGAGCATGTCATCAGAGACGTCGTCGGGGTTCATGTTGCGGTACTCGATGAGCAGTTGCCCATAGGCGACGAGAGTGAAGACCTCGCCGAGCGACAAGAGAAAGTCAATGTCCTTACCTTGTTTCGAAGCCGCGTCCGCATCGCCTGCCGAGGCGATCAAGAACCCTTTGAGAACTTCGATCTGCTTCTTGAAGACGTCGACGTTAGGAAGGGACAGGCTTTCGTACGCGACGTTGAAGTCGTGAAACTGAATCTTGCCAAGCCCCTTCGTCGCACCTTGCGCAAAGAGGAACGTGTCGTCACTCGTATCGCTACGTCGCGCGACCTCCGGGAAGCTGCCTGGATTGAAGAAGTAATTGCGCATGAATTTGACGATGAGCGCCATGTTCACGTGCACGGTTCCTTCGAGTTTCGGCAGCGCTCGGATGTCACGGGTCGCGATCTCGAAGTAGGTGTCGGCTTCGAAGCCTTTGGCGGCGATCACATCCCAAAGCAAGTTGACGACTTCTTCGCCTTGCGTCGTGACTTTCATCTTCACCATGGGATTGTAGAGAAGGTATCGACGGTCTTCGGCTGAGGCCGCGCGCATGTAATCCGACGCGCGCCGCGCAAACACTTTCATCGCAACCAAGCGCGTATACGCATCGACGAGCAAGGCACGCACATGCGGGAAGTCAGTGACCGCCTTGCCGTACAACACGCGATGCGAAGCATGGTGAATCGCCTCATAGAACGCGTGCGTCGCGATTCCGATCGAGGCCCACCCAAGGTTGAACTTGCCAACGTTGACGGTGTTGAGCGCGGAGTCCCAAGCATCCGTGCCCTTGGACAGGATGTCCGCATCGGTGAGTGCGACGTCACGCAAACGGTACTCCGCGACGTACGATTGAACATTGACGGTGTTCTTGACGAGTTCGTACCCACTCTGTTTTGGATTCGCGGCGAAGAAGACGAAATCCTCTGTGCCCGCGATCTTTCCGAACGTTGAAACGATCGCCGCCTCGTTCGCATTGCCGATGTAGTACTTCGAACCGTTGGCAATCCAGCGCCCATCGCCGGCGGGCTTCAGGCTCATCTCTGACGAATAGAGATCGGCGCCGTGCTCCTTCTCTGAGAGACCGAATGCAAAAATTCCACCACCACGAAGAAGGCCTGCCGTCTTCTCTTTCACACCTTCGTTGGCGCTCATCCAGATCGGACCGAGACCGAGAATCGTGACCTGCCATGTGTACCAGTAGTGAAGTGCGTAGAACGCGGTGATCTCACTGAACTCGCAATTCCGGAACGTGTCCCAGCGGACGTCCGGATTGCCGCCGCCGTACTTCGCGGGTGTCAGCAACGTCGCAAAGATCTTCTCCTTCGCCACGAAGCCGAGAAAATCGGCATACCAAACGCACGCCCGATCATCGCTCTTGAGCTTCCGCTTCCCCTTCGCCTCGAAGAAGGCGATCGTCTTGTGCATAAGCTCGGCCGACTTCGCGTCGAGGTGTTTGGGCGCGTACTCTTTTGGATTGAGAAGGATCATCGTGGCCGCAGCATCGACCGGCCCGAGCGCGGAGGCAAGGCGTCGCGCCGTAAGTGAGTGTCACAGAGGAATTTGCCCACAAGGACGCCTAAATGTTGTCTGGTTGTGCGCCGTTAATGTGTGAGCGGCGACAGGCCGCTTGGAGGGCGGCGATGCCACGAGCGAGCACGGTTGGAGTGGGGCTTTTTTCGTTTCTCGTTGCCAACAATGGTCTGGCATTCACCCAACGAAACGAGGCCGCGTCAGCGACCGGACACGAGTTTCTCGTGGTGAGCGGCGCCCATCGAGTCCTGCCCGAACCGCACACCGCCGAAGTCAACGGAGTCAATGCATCGTGCCGCACCTGCGATCGATACGATACTTACAGCTGGAATATTTGGTCGCTCGTGATGGGCAATCGTTGGGCTGACATCGGCGGCTACTCAATGAACCCGCTTGCTGAGAATGCTCTTTCGGTACCGCCGAAAAAGTGCTTCGACCAATGGATCCAAGACTCCGACGGCGTGCAGTACCAACACGCATTGCGCAAGAAGTGCGACTTCGGTGCGCAAGGCCTGAAGCGCGCACACTCAGGCACCGTAGCGCTCATTCGCGATCGATTCATGCGCGCGGTCAAAGCGAAAGATGAGGTGGTGTGGTTCTCAGATGGCGGCATGATGAGTCTGCGCTTCAAAGCGCGAAGGCCGTCGTTCATTCTCGGCATGGCGATTCACGCGCTTCAGGATTCGTTCAGCGAAGAGCATGCCGTGCGCTCCAATGATTGGCACGTCATCGTTGACCTCAAGACTTACGTGAAGACGGCCGGCGCGCCACACCACGCGAACCCCGAGGAAAACGCTGATCGATTCAAGATGTGGGGCGTGATGCCCACGGCAAACGAGAGTCATGGTGACTATGCCTTCAAGCACTTTGGGGAAACGGCGTCGATTGGCGACATGAAGGACTCGGCGAAGGCCGCGGTCATGGCAACGAGCGACCTCGTCAGTGCGTACGAAGGCGCGCTGAAGGTCCCGCCGGACCAGAGAGACTCCGTTGCACAAAAGCTCTTCGATTCACTCGTCGTCGACAAGTGGCTCAGGCTCGACAACACCGCACTCGACGCGCCGAAGAGTCCCGGCGACAAGGGCGAGCTAGGTGACGCGGGCTGCAGCGCCCCGGCGTTGGGCTCGCGATACGGAGCCGGAGTGAGCGCGGATGCCGAATGGCAGGAGCACGAAAAGTGGGCCACGCTGTGCGCCGCCCAGTCGGGCGTTGAGGGTTCGCTTTCGCCGAAGGATCAGACCGTCGGTGTGTTTGGCGAGATGCCGCAATTTTGCTGGCCAAAGAGCAGTTGCCACGACAACACCGCCGAGCACATTGCCAACGGCATCGTGACCGCCGGCAAGTGGTTCACGTCGACGCTCGGAAGTTTCGGCAAGGCAATCAGCGACTTCATCAAGACGGGATACACCAAGCTACGTCATCAGTTTCACAGCCGAAGCGAGTGCATCGGAGAGTCGAGTAGCCACGGAGTAAACACTGCGAACACGACGATGTCGCACGCGAACTATGCAGCTTCACAGTATTGGGGCGGCCTCAGCGGGGTCCTCGGTGTGCTCGTTGAGAAGGCAGAGCGCCAACAGGCGGTCGACGCAAACTGGAAAAAACTGCGAGCAGCGCTCATCGAGAAAAACGCAAACACACGCAAGCAGAGCTGCGAGCACGTCCGACTCTTCTTCAACGTAGCAGACGGAAAGACGGCTGGCGTAACGGCATGTCAAGCCCACTTCGATGCCCACACGAGTGGATACGCGGCGATGCTCGACGCAAGCTACGAGCTCAACATCGTCAAAGGCCTTCCAGAGCAGACGTCCTTCAAGCCACAACCACCGCCAGCCGACCTGATGTTGACCATTGCGCCACCGAAAAGAGAACAGCACGCAGCGGTAGCCTTTGCGTTCCTTCCGGTGCACCCCTCGGTAATCAATTTGTTCGCGCTGTCAACGAAACGGGCGCCCAACCTAAAGCCGATGATTGCCTCATCTGCGGCAGCAAAGGCAAAGTGCCTCCAGGGCGGTCGGGCCGCAGAGTGTGAGCTCGCACACAACGCCCGCCTTCGACTTCTAGGCCAACAGACACCCTCAACCGCTTCCGAAACCCACGAACAAAAAGCCGACCGTATCGATGCTGAGCTGCAAGCATGTTTGCAGAGCCCGATCATGGCAGCGCAATACGGCACGGCGGCGCCTGAGCGGTGCCTCGCGATGTACCACGGCAATCTTGAAGCTGACGGCGTCGCTCCAACGAGACGTGTGAGTCCATCGATCTATGGCCTTCAAACCCAAGATCGCCCGCGAGACATGGATCCCACGTGGCGACGGATGGCTGAGGGCGGACAAGATCTCGGCATCGCACATGACGGCACGATTTGGCTCGTGGGTGAGAAGGCTTCCCACGGCGGCTTTGAACTCAAGCGTTCGAACGCTTCGCACTCCGCCTTTCGCACCGTCCCCGGCGGCGCGACGCGTATCTCTGCAGGAGGGGCGAGCGAAGTGTGGGTCGTCAATGATGTTGGCGATCTTTATCGTCGAGGTCGCACCGACTGGGAGGCGGTCTCTGGCGTCAAAGCGAGAGACATCGCAGTGGGCGCCGACGGGAGCGTGTGGGCGATCGGAACTGAGAAGTCGCCTGGGGGGTTTGCCATCTACGAATTCGAAGTCTCCAGGAAGAAGTGGGACAAGGTCGATGGAGGAGGGATGCGCATCGCCGTTGACGCTGCAGGTGATCCCTGGGTCGTAAACGACGTGGGCGCTATCTATCAACGCGTTGACAACAGGTGGATCAAGCGCCCCGGCTCCGCCAAAGATATTGCCGTCGGCGCCAACGGCAGCGTCTGGGTGATCGGCACTGACGCGGCCACGGGTGGCAACGGCATCTGGCATTGGAATCCGAGCTCAGACAGTTGGGACAACAAGAAAGGTGGCGGCGGGACCAACATCGCAGTTGGACCGAGGGGACTGCCGTGCGTTGTCAACGACGCGCGTCAGCTTTGGTGCATGATGTAGTCGTTCACACTCATGCGGCCGGAAGCTTCGTCGACAAGAACGCACGCAACTTGATCAAGTTGCGCGGCTCACGCGAGAAGCCCGGCACTTCGTACGCGCGCGCCCAGTCGTTCACTTCGGAGCAGAACGAGTCGATCAATGCAGGGTCCTTGGCTATCTCGATAGCTGTTCGCCCGCGGACACTCGCCTGCCGCATACCTTCGGTGAATTTCTCGAGGCGCGGGTAATCGTCACCCAGAAAATCACGAATAACGTCTGCCTGGATCGCGAGCGACGAGGCCGCCGCCGACGACAGTGTGCGGTCATGGGGCAGCGCCATCGCACACGCCGTGCGCAGGACAAACGCGTCATCGAGCATGCCGAGGTCCTCGATTCCGTCGGGAATCAAGTCGATCGACTTGAAGAGATAGTTGAGCGAACCCACGAGAACTTCTCGCGCGTACGCATCTTCAGCGCGACGCAACGCGTTCGAAACCTCGTTCACGTCAGTTCCAAGCGTTCGCAACCAACCGGAAAATGCCTCAAGAAATGCCTCGTCGCGCTCAGGTGTGGACATGCGAGGGACAGTAGCAACGAGCGGGCGATCGCTCAATCGTGCCGCTCACATTCTTGCGACCAAAAATCCCAACCCAAAGCCAAGGCCGATCGAAAGCACCACAAGAACGCCAAGAAGCCAATAAGGCACTCCCGACGACGCGCGCGCGGCGAGCATGGGTAGATCGTACGAAGGCAGAGTGCCGTCGATCGCTTGCGCGCGCGGCGCACCGAGCTCGATCTTGACGGCGGCTCGCGGCGCCCCCAACGCTCCTATCTGTGAGGCCGGCGCAGACGTACTCGCGAGTGTTTCTTGGCCTGTGACGGTACGCGGCGGGGCAATGGCTTCAAGCGTCGCAGCGACCATTCGTGGCGTTGGAGCGCGTCCGATTTCTGACACGGCCGCATACAAGGGCACGTCGGGTAAGGCGCTCAGTGCTTGCCCCTCGAAGCGACTCGCAGCCACCTCATCGCGACTCGCCGCTACCCGAAGCGCGGCCGCCATTTCATGTGCGGATTGGTAACGAACGTTGCGATCTTTTGCGAGCCCGCGCTCGAGAAACGGCATGGCAGGCGCGAGCTTTGGGTCGACGAGATCCGCTCGCTCAGGCTCGTTCATCAGTACTGCGGCGAGACGCGCGTATTCCGTCGGCGCGGTGAACGCCTGCCGTCCGGTCACCATCTCGTAGAAGAGCACCGCCACGCTCCATAGATCGGAACGGTGATCGACGTCCTTCGCACTCTTGATTTGCTCGGGGCTCATGTACGCCGGCGTCCCGAGCAGCATGCCAGTTCGTGTTCGCTTGCCCATCCCGCCGGCGCGATCCATCACCTTTGCAATACCAAAGTCAAGTAACTTGACAGTAAACTGGCCTGACGAATCCCGCGACAAGAACACGTTCCCGGGCTTCAGATCACGATGGACCACGCCGTGTTCGTGCGCGGCTGCGAGACCCGCGAGGATGCCCTCGACGATGCTGGCCGCCTTGTCGAGCGGAACGCGACCACCGTTCTCGGTGTATGCCGCGAGCGGCGTGCCGGTAAGGAGCTCCATGACAATGAACGGCGTGCCATCCTCGGCCTCACCGGCGTCGAACACCCGCACGATATTCGGGTGCGACAACTGCTGCGAGGTCTTGCCCTCTTGAACGAAGCGTGTCGCAACTTCGACGTCGGACATGAACTCAGGGTGCAGAATCTTGATCGCCACCGAGACCGAACCGTCGAGCGGCTCGGCGAGGTAAACGTCGCCCATGCCGCCTTCGCCGATTTTCCGCGCGAGCCGATACCGTTTTGCAAGTACAGCGCCGACAAGACTCGGCCGTTCTGTCGTGGTCATCCCAACCTCAGACGATACACAATCACGCGCGCAGCGTCCCACCGAAGCGCGCCGTCACCGCACTGACCACTTCTGCGTGCTTCTTGTCGACCTCTACATCCGTAAGCGTGCGGTCCTTTGCGCGATAGACAACGTGGTACGCAAGACTCACATGTGCGGGAGGCAGCGTCCCGCCTTGGAAGCGATCGAATATCTCGACGCGTTCCGCAAGGTCACCCGCGACCTCTCGAATGACACCTGCAACATCGCCCGCGAGGACGCGCTCCCCAACAACCAGAGCCATATCCCGGGACGAGACCGGGAACTTTGGGATCGCCGAAAAGCGGGTTCTCTTGGAAGCTTCGATATCGACCATTGAAAGGTCTATTTCGGCCACGAAGACGTCTCCGTCGAGGTCGAGCGTATCGACCAAATCAGGGTGCAGTAAACCTAATTGACCAATCTCGCGCCCAAGCAAACCCAGCTTGGCGGCTGCGCGCGGATGCAGGTGTCTCGGGCGATACGCGGCATCGAATGGATCCACATCAGGTGCGATATGAACGAGGCGGTCCACGAGCGACACCGCGAGCCCTTTGATGTCCCATGCATCATAGGGCTCGTGGCGCTTCAGAAACGCGGGGCGATCGCCACCCAGAAGGATCGCAATCGACGGACACTCCGTGGGCAACTCGCCGCCCGCAAGGAAGTTGCTACCCACGGCGAAGAGACGCAGCTGACGCTCGCCGTGGCGCCGTGCGCGTGCAGCAGCATGCAGAAGGCCCGGGAGCAAAGTGGTGCGCATAACGGTGTGATGCTCGTGGAGTGGATTGGCGAGACGCACCACCGGCGGCTCAGCGCCCAGAAGCTCGAGGTCACGATCCGAAACGAACGCATACGTGAGCGCCTCCGAGAGCCCGAGCCCAACGGCCGCCTCACGCGCAGAGCGCATCAGCCGCTCACGCCCACCCACAGCGACACTCGGCCTCACGCGTGGGCGCACGGTCTCGATGGCATCGAGACCGACGACCCTTGTGACCTCTTCGATCAAGTCAACCTCACGCGAGACGTCTGGGCGATGCGACGGCACGCGATACATATCAGCGTCGGTCTCCTCTTTCTCGATCACAAAACCGAGCGACGATAGGACCCTCGCCGCTACATCACGCGGAATCACATGACCGAGGAGCTGCGCGAGACGAGCCGGCCGGAGTCGAACAAACAGGGGCTCGATCGTCTTTTGGTCAACCCGCTTGACGCCGACCAAACGCGCACCAGCGAGCTCTTCTGCGAGCTCCACGGCCCTCGCGAGTGCGCGATCCGTATCGCCGTGGTCGACGCCGCGCTCGAAGCGATGGCTCGACTCGGTGTGTAAGCCATGACGGCGTGCCCCACGCCTGACCGTGCGCGGATCGAAATATGCGCATTCGAAGAACAGGCTCTCCGTGCTCGCCTTCACCTCGCTGTTTGCGCCCCCCATCACGCCCGCGAGCGCAGTGGGACCCTCGGCGTCGGCGATCACCAAATCGTCACTATCAAGGTTACGTTTCACGCCGTCGAGCGTCGGGAACACCTCGCCTTGTCGCGCGGCGCGCACAGTGATCTGCTTGCCGCGCAAAAGCGATAAATCGAACGCGTGCATCGGATGCCCGTACTCGAGAAGCACCAAGTTGGTGATGTCGACAACGTTCGAGATCGCCCGGACGCCGAGCGAATTGAGACGATGTCGCACCCATGTGGGCGACGGCGCGATCTTCGCACCCGACACCACCGCACTTGCGTAGTGGGGGCAGCGCTCGCCGTCGTCGATGACGATCGCGACGTCGTGTTCCGTCTTCGAAAGCACGAGCGTCTTTGGCACTTCGAAAGGCAAATCGAAGAGGACCGAAAGCTCGCGTGCAAGGCCGATGTGGCCCAAGCCGTCCGGACGGTTGGGCGTAAGGCCTATCTCGAAGATCGTGTCGTGAGCGCTTGGCCACACCGCGAGCAAGGACATTCCAGGCGTGACAACTCCTGGGGCAAAAACGATGATGCCTTCGCCGTCGTCTGACAGACCGAGCTCCGCCTCGCTGCACAGCATGCCTTCGCTCGACACGCCACCGATCGCACGCGACTCGATCGTCATGCCCTTGCTCGGCAAGTATGTGCCCAGCGGCGCGAGTACCACCATGCCACCGGGATCCGGAACGTTCGGTGCACCGCAGACAAGCTCTTGCGTTGCGCCTCCCCGATCGATCGTCACGAGTCGCAAGCCATCACGTGAGGGATGCGGGCGAACGCTTGCTACGCGGACGACGAGGCAGTGCTCTGCTCCTGCGCCGAAAACATGCATGCCTTCGACTTCGAGACCAGCACCCGTTAGCTTTTCAGCGACGAGCTTGCCATCCCCCGAAAGGCCGGGAACAAGAGATTGTAACCACGAGAGTGACGCTTTCATGCGGTCCCTAAAATTGCTTAGAATTGCGAAAGGAAGCGTGGGTCGTTCTCGAAGAGCAGGCGGA
>JAHFDY010000231.1 GCA_023248735.1 Myxococcales bacterium | reverse complement strand
TTCAGTGACCAAGCGTCGTTCACGCGGGCGTGCATTCGGTGGAGCGGTATGACGCCAAAATTGTATCGCGACACACTCATTCCGCCCGCACCGATGGCGTCTTAGTCCTCCCGACCTGGGCAGTGATTAGGTAATGCGGACAGCTGGGGGACTAGCCACGTCCTAGTCAAGCTAGTTAACACCTCGGATGGGTCGTGATAGGACGACCCATCCATGAAACAGGTGACACTCGGCGGGTTGACGGTCCGACTTGCGGGGGGCACGGACGGCGAAGGTGGTGGCAGCGGCCCGCTCGTGGTGCTTATGCATGGGTTTGCAGCCCCCGGCGACGATCTTGTGCCGTTCGCGAAGGCACTCGAGGTGCCGGCCGAAGTACGATTTGCGTTTCCCGAAGGAGCCGCACCTCTGCCACGGCAGTATGGCGGCGAGGCGCGCGCGTGGTGGATGATCGACGTGAACCGTCTTGAACTCGTCGCCCTCAGCGGCGACACCGAGGTCTTTACGGAGGTCGAGCCTGATGGTCTCGACGTGGCACGCAATCAATTAGTAAACTGTCTTGACGAACTAGAGGAGACGCTCGCCCCCTCGACCGTCGTTCTTGGGGGCTTCTCCCAGGGTGCAATGCTCGCCTGCGATACCGTTCTACGCACGCCGCGCAAGTTTGACGGACTCGTGATGTTATCCGGTGCGATGGTCGCTGGACCGGTTTGGAGACCGCTGATGGCAAGCCGGGGCGACCTTGCGGTATTCATGAGCCACGGCGAGGAAGACCCGATCCTACCTTACGCGATTGCGGACCAACTTCGGTCGGAGCTAAACGACGCAGGACTGAACGTGATGTGGGTTCCTTTTCGGGGTGGGCACCAAATTCCCAGCAACGTCGTCGGCGGTCTGAGCCACTTTCTCCAATCCGTTTTGTAACGTATGAGGCGCGGTTGGACAGCGCTCTTCGCGGCCACAGTCCTCGTCGGCGCAGCGATCATCGCACTCGTTGCCGTGTGGCACGTCCAACCGCGCGGGTTTGGAATATGGGACTTGTCGATCGGTACCGTCACCACGTCCGCGGTTTTGCTCGTGTTCGCGTGGTTAGCGAGCCGCGTGTGGAACACTCCGATTCGCGTGGAGAGGGTACGAAGTGTTGGTCGCGCGATCGCCTCTGTAACGTGGCTCGCTTCTGCGAGTGTGACGATCGATTCAGTGACGACTCTACTCGGTTATGCGTCGCCCTCCGAGCGAACGATCGGCATGTTGCACTCAGCGTCCTTGCCTAGCTTCGTGGTTACTGCCATTGCGATCGCAATCCTCCCGGCGCTCTCTGAGGAAGCGCTCTTTCGTGGTGCCATAGCGCCATTCGTCGAGCGTGAATCTGGAGCTGCGATTTCATTTGTAACGACATCTGTTCTATTTGGAGCGCTCCACCTTTCCCCTCGACAGAGCGTACAAGCCGCGGTTTTGGGGTTCGTCCTCCACGCGATCTCGCGGCGTGAGGGTCTGTCGGTTGCAATCTTGGCGCACGCCGCGAATAATCTCGCGTTCGCATGCTTCGCTCGCGCAAGCGTCGCACAAGAGCCCGCGAGTGCGTTCATCGTCGGCTCCCTCGTGTTCGGTGGAGCTACCTTCGTGGTTCTGCGAAAGCCATTTCCCCGCGCTCCCGTGTTTGCGCCCCCCAATGGCTGATTTCCGTCAGATTCCCATACGCTGATCGCACGTGAATCGGTACAAAGAGAGCTGAATGACCTTCGATCCAACGGCAGCCGCGTTTGCAGACTCTGGCATCTACGGTCTTCCGTACAGCGTCGCCGAGTCGAGGGTGGTCGTCCTCGGCGTTCCTTTTGCCGCGACGACTTCATACGGAGGCGGCGCGGAGGATGGGCCCGCCGCCATTGTGAACGCGTCAAGACAAGTTGACCTCTTCGACGGTGAGACCGGACGCCCCTATGAGGCGAAGATCGCGTACTCGGATGAACTCGAACACCTGCGCACACTCCACGCCAGAGTTCGGCCGCTCGCCTCGAGGGTGATCGAAGTTGGCGGGGACATTGGCGACGACGAGAATCTCCACAACGCACTCTCTGCCGTGAACGAAGCAAGTGAGCAAGTGAACGACGACGTTTACGAAGCTGTGCGACGATGGCATGCGCAAGGCAAACTCGTCGCGCTCGTGGGTGGGGACCATTCCACCCCATTTGGCGCGATTCGCGCCCTTGCGGAAGCCCACCAGGACGTTGGAATCTTGCACATCGACGCCCACGCCGATCTGCGCGTGGCTTACGAGGGCTTTCGCTATTCGCACGCTTCGATCATGCACAATGTCGCAACGCTTGTTCCACAGGTATCGCGCATCGTACAGGTCGGCATCCGCGATTTTTCTGAGGACGAAGCTCATACAATTGCGACCTCGAGCGGGCGCATCGTCAGTTTCTTTGACCATTCGCTCGCGGAGCAAAAGTTGTGTGGGGTGCCGTGGTCGAAGCTCGTCGAGCCGATCATCGATGCATTGCCCGCGAAGGTCTACGTATCGTTCGACATCGACGGCCTCGATCCATGCCTTTGCCCCAACACCGGAACACCAGTGCCAGGCGGCCTTTCGTATCACGAAGCGTCGTATTTGCTCGGCGCATTGATGCGATCCAATAAACTGATCGTTGGTTGTGACATTAACGAGGTAGCCCCCGGACACGACGGCACCGAATGGGACGCCAATGTGGGCGCGCGTTTGCTCTACAAACTTATCGGACGCATGCTTCAAACTCACGCCGTCGAACGCACGCGATGAAGTTGCGAACCATCGGTTGCATTTTGACGCTCGTCGGAGCTGCCTGCGTCCCCGCTGGAACGAGCGACCCTTCGGCCGCTAAGCACGACCGAGCGACCGAGCGTTCGTTTGACGGGATGCTCGATGACTACCTGAGGCTCAATCCTAAGGTTGCGCGCGATGCCGGATTGCACGACGTCGGCGACGGTCACGTCGCTGATTACTCCAATGCAGGGATCGAGCGCCGAATCGCGAGGCTCCATCAGTTACGCGACGAGATTCCTCGGGCGAAAGGAGACCGCCACGACGGTGCGATACTCGGCTTTGCGATCGATCAAGAGCTCTTCCGCCTTGAGGATCTCAACCTCTGGCAGAGGAGCCCGAACTTCTATGAAGAGCTCTTCTCGGTCGATATCTACATTCTTCGTGACTACGCGCCACTGTCTGCTCGGATGAGCGCGCTCGCCGCGCACGTGGCGGCCGCGCTGACGCAGACCGATCACATCCTGAAGAACCTCCGAGGGTCCTTACCCGAACCGTTCATTCGAACCGATATTGGAATCTTCAAGGGATTCGCCGAGTACCTTCGGAACGACATCGCCAAACTCGTGGATCGTTCGGACGACTCAAAGCTCCGAGCGACGACGATTCCGCTCGTGCGCGAGCTCGCCCTGCGCGCCGAGCAGATCGCGAGTCACCTTGAGCGCATTGAGCTTCCGCGTGCGGACCAGAGCTATCCGCTCGGAATCGAACGTTTTCGCAAACTTGTTAGGGTCCAAGAAGGGCTCGACACGCCTCTCGAAGAACTCGAGCGTATGGCCGAGGATGATCTCGCGAACAACCTACACGCGTATCAGGCATTGCGAAAAGCCACCAAGCCCACGCGGCCAAAGGCTTCGCAGCTGCTCGAAGAAGCGCGGCGCGCGACCGAAGAAGCGCGTTCCTTTGTGGAGAAGAAACACCTCGTCACGATCCCTCCGGACGGCCACGTCGAAGTACGCGAAGCGCCAGCATTTATGCGGTGGAACGCCGCGTTTCTTGACGGACCCGGCCCTCTCGAACGAGCGGGTCTCGCGTCGTTTTACTATATCGCGCTTCCGGACCCCGCCTGGCCAAAGGCCGAACAAGACGGCTACGTGATGACCCTCGGGTCACTGCTCGCGACCAGCGTGCACGAGGTCTATCCTGGCCACTTTCTGCAAGGCTTGTGGGCTCGACGAGCACCTTCGCGCATTCAGAAGATCTTTGGCGCGTATTCCTTCATCGAAGGTTGGGCGCACTACGCCGAGCAAATGATGATCGAGGAGGGCTTTCGTGCGGATGATCCCGCAGCGCGGCTTGGTCAGCTCGAAGACGCGCTGCTACGCAACTGCCGATTCGTCGCAGCGATCGGCATTCACACCAAAGGGATGACGGTCGCCCAAGCCCAAGAACGCTTCAAGAACGAATGTGCGCAGGATGAAGCGAGCGCAAGACAGCAAGCCATGCGCGGGACATTCGATCCGGGGTACTTCGCGTACACGCTCGGGAAGCTCCAGATTCTTGCGCTTCGCAAGGAGGCGATCTTCAAGCTCAAGGGAACCTTCGATTTGCACAAGTTCCACGACGCGCTCCTTTCACATGGTGCGCCGCCGGTCGCGCTGATTCGTGGTCGGGTCCTCGAAGAGATTGGCGCGAACGCCAAGCCGCCAAAACGCTAACGTCTATCGTTAGGGCATGAACTCAACTTCGCCGCCTCGATCGAACGCTTCAGCCATGTCATCCAAATACTCCGCTTTCGCGCCATGGTCGAAGCGATGCTCGCGTTCGATCACGGGCCACCCAGCGCCCCTGAGGTAGGCAGCGAGCCCTTTGCCGTCGCCGTTCGTTGCGTCGAAGGAGCCATAAGCGACGAGAAATGGAACCTTCACCGCGTCCTGTCTTGCGGTTCCGACGCGCGCTCCGCCGGATAGCGCAGCAAAGGCATCGACCGAGATGTCACCGCGCACCGCGAGGATCGAAAGAAAGTAGGCACCGTTCGACGACCCAGCGAGCCAAACGCG
>JAHFDY010000097.1 GCA_023248735.1 Myxococcales bacterium | reverse complement strand
AGGGAGCCGCTTCTCTCCCCGGCGCGATCATCGGGACGGTGCTCGCCAAGCAACTCGACGCGCACATCGGGGACTGCGTTCAAATCATGTCGCCTACCGTCGGGTCAGCCTACACCGCGAACTCCCGCGTCCCACTCATCAAGCCGTTTCGCATTGTCGCGCTGTTTGAGGCGGGCTTCGATCAGTACGACGCCAAGTTGATTTACACCGACATCTACGCGGCTCAAGAATTCTATGAGTACGGTGACAGCGTGACAGGCGTGGAAATGCGCGTCGCTGACATCAACCAATCGGGTGCAATCAAGCTCGAAATCGAGCGACGCTTGAACAGCAGCATCTATCACACGATGGATTGGGCCGAGCTCAATCACGGACTGTTTAGCACCATCCAAATGCAGCAATGGCTGCTGTCAGTTCCATTTCACGGACTGATGGTGATCTCCGGCTTCGTCGTCATCGCAACGCTGACGATGCTCGGGCTCGAAAAACGGCAAGAGATTGCGTTGCTCAAGGCCGTCGGCGCGACCGATAGTGCGATCTTCCGTATCTTCCTTCTGCAAGGGGTGTTCTACGGCGTTGCGGGAGCGTCCCTGGGACTCGGCCTTGCCTACCTGCTTTGCCGGGTGATCTTGGTCCGCGCTTTTCCTCTCGATCCGAAAATATACTTTATTTCCCAGCTCCCGATTCGCGTGGACCCGCTGGAATTTGCCACGGTCGCGGCTGCCGCAATCGCCGTCTGCGTCGTGGCGAGTGTCATCCCCGCGGCAAGCACTGCTTTCCGGAGACCGACCGACGGCTTACGTGCCGAGTAACGCCCCCCGGCCTCTCTCAACTAAATTCCGCGACGTCGTCAGAAACTCGGTATCGTAGGCGAAACATGCCTCGCTGGACTGTAGAGGTCTTGCCACTGGGCGGTGGCGAAACTGCGAAACATACCGTTGACGCCGATAGTTGGCTAAGCGCGCTCGGTCGCGTTCAGACCGATCGTCAGGAGCCAACTTCGCTCGCCGATCTCTCACTCGAAATCCGGGCCGAAGGCGGGCAGGCGATCGATGCCATGCGGCGCCGTCGCTATGTTGTAACCAAGAGTGCACTGATTTCCCTCGTGGTGCACAGCTCACGCGAAGAGCCGCCAACGTCAGAACGCCCGCTGCTTTATCGCGAACTCACCTTCGTGAGCGAAGGCATCGGCGAACGTGACGCCGAGCGCGCGCTGCTCGACGAGCTCAACGAAGTGCGTGACGAACTCCAGCTCGTTGGCGAGAGGAAGTTCGTCGCGATGGCTGTTTTCGACGGGTTGACGAATGGCAAGCCGCTTGACCTTCCAATCGCAACCCTCGTGTGGAAAGACTGGCGCGGCGAACCGTCTGTCGTGTTCCCTCGAAGTGGCGATCACGCCCCGCCGTCTATGGTTCCCGTGTCCCTCGGCGGAGCACCGCGAGTCGACGCTGAACCGCCGTCTCAAAAGGCACCTTCAGTCCCACCCGCGCCCGCGGCCGTGCGCGCCAAATCCCCCTCGATTCCACCGACCGCCGCAGCACCCATGCGCGCGAAAGCGCCTTCGGTCCCACAGGCACCGGTAGCTTCCTTCGTAAAGAGCCCGTCCTCCATTCCGCCCGCCCCGGCGGCAAAATCCCCGTCGGCCCCCTCGTTCCCAGCTGCCCCACTGGCAAAGTCCCCGTCGGCCCCTTCGTTCCCGGCTGCCCCTGTCGCCAACACAGCTGTTGTCGCTGACACCGCCCCGCTGTCTCTCCCTGACTCCGCCATCGAGGCCGCTCCCGACACCCCCGCGCCGGACACGACCCCGACCGACGTCCCCCCGCCCCCGGCACCCGACACAATGGTCGACCTCACGTCGCTCGATCGACCTTCGCTCGACCTCTCCCCACGCTTCAGCGATCTACCGCCACCGGTCGATCCAGGCCGCGTCCGTCTCGTCACGGATCGTCCACCAGCAGACGACCTCCTCGACGATCTCTTCGATGTGATGCAGGACCTCTATCAGGCCGCCGACAGCGCCGCCGCCGGTCGCGTCTGCGTTGCGGCGATCCAGCGTGTATGCCCCGTTCGCCAGGTCACGCTGCACGCGTTTGACGTCGACAAACGTCAATTCGTCGCCATCGCCTCTTCGGGCGAAGCAGGCGACGATTTCCTCCTCGGCCGCGTTCCGTCGTCCGATCCAGTTCTGGGGCAAACGGCGCGCAATCGGCGCACAATGATCCACATTGACGTTCCACCCACCAAGCGTTTCGGCGCGCTGCCGAGCCTCCGCGCTGTGCTCACAACGCCCGTTGTCACGATCGGGCGCGTTGTTGCGGTCTTCGAGCTCATCGATCCCGCCGGCGGTGGCGAGTTTAACGACGGTGACGCTGCGTCGGTCGTCTATATTGCCGAGCGCTTCAGCGAGTTCGTCGCCTCGAACGGTCTCGTCTTCGACGCCGCCCGAGTTTTCGCGCGAACGTGAGCAACGCGAGCGCGCGCCGATCAACCCGCCTTACGAAGGCACTCCTTGCGATCATCATCGTCGCGGTCGCAATCGTTGCCTACTTCACATTTCGCACGACGTTGCAGCTCGAGCGCCTGCGAGACCAATCCGTGCGCGAAGCCTCGTTCGGGCTCGCGCACGAGAAAGCTGAACGGCTCGATCGACGCATTGTCGAGCAAGACAACGTCATTATCAGCGTCGTCGCCGACCCCGCGCAACTCGAGGATCTCGCAGCCCGCTGGATTCCCACCGCCCAACGTGAGACGCCGACGGTGCGTGCCGTTCTCGTGCTCGACGATCAGAGGCAGGTCGTTGCATTCGCTTCGCGCGCAGCAAGCGCATGGCCGGAGGAAGAATCATTCCGACGGCTATTGATCGAGCGCATGACGCGCGACATGGACCTCAGCAAGGAACCAATCGACGAGCTTCGACACCTTCACCACACGTATCGCGGCCAGAGCTATCTCGTCAGCTACTGGCAGCGCATCCATGAATCACGCAAGTATCTCATGATTGCCTGGCACGACGTCGGTCGCATTGTGCGCGAGCTGATGCCGACGCTATTCGCCGAATCAACCCATCAACCTCGCGCATCCGTCGTCGACGAAGAGGGCCGCGTCATCTTCGGTCGCACACTCGGCAACGGAGCTTACACGGTGGGCGTACGATTTCCGACGACGCTCTACGGCTGGCAAGTCATGGTCTCCCCAGGCAAGGGCGAAGAACTTGCTGCTCGCGTCGAGAACCGCAGGTTGCTCGAAATCGTCATGGTTCTCCTATCATGCGTTGTCATTGTACTTGGCGTTGCGGCAATCTCCGTGTTCGCCGAACGTGAGCGACGCATGAGCGCGGTCAAGAGCGAGTTCGTCGCCAACGTCAGCCACGAACTGAAGACGCCTCTCGCGTTGATTCGCATGTTCGCCGAGATGCTCCAAACCGGCCGCGTCGCAAGTGAGGAGAAGCGTCGTGAGTATCTCGACATCGTGGTCAGTGAAAGCGAACGTCTTACAGCGCTCATCGAGAATGTGCTCGATTTCGCACGCGTCGAAAAAGGGCGCCAGTCGTACGACTTTGCGAAGGGAAATGTCGGTTCGGCAGTTACGAACTCATGCACCCTCTACAGGGTCCGCGCCGAGCGTGAGGGACGTCCCATCCGAGCCTCGATCGAGGCGGACCTTCCAGACACCTGGTTCGACGAACGCGCCATTCAACTTGCGGTCATGAACCTCATCGACAACGCCCTGAAGTACGCGCACGGCGCCGACCACATCGACGTTACGCTCGCGCGAGAAGGAACATCCCTCGTCGTACGTGTAAGGGACAACGGCGAGGGCATCGACGAGGATGAACCTGAGCGCCTATTCGAGCGCTTTTTTCGCGGCGTCAGCCGCCTCCGCAACCCCAGCGGCGGCCCCATTCGAGGCACCGGAATTGGCCTCGCCTTGGTCAAGCACGTTGCCAAAAGTCACGGAGGCGATGCATGGGTTGAGCCGATTTCGGACGCCGACGCCGGCAGCAAGGGCGCTTGCTTTGCGTTCTCGGTCCCCATCCGAAACGCGGCCCCTGAACCGTAAGCGGCCGTGAAGCGACCGCGATGACCGCGGCGGAGTATTGACTGCCCCATGTCGAACGGTATCGTGGACGAGGCCCTCTGTTTTGGCAGCGCGCCGCGTGTTACTCAACCTCCCAGCCAAGAAACCTAAGAACGTAGAGTATTTCGAATGTCGAATGAGGAAGCGAAGCTGTTCGTCGCAGGATTGCCCGACAGCATCTCCGAAGACGTCTTACGTCAATTGTTTGAGGCGGCTGGCGGCACAGTTGTCAGCGTCAGTTTGCCGAAGGATCGAGCAACCGGCAGACCGCGCGGTTTCGGATTTGTCACGCTTTCGACCCCGGCCGAGGCTCATGCCGCGCGTGACGCGCTCGACGGTTCGATCCAAGCAGGCAAATCGATTTCGGTAAGGCCATTCCAGGCCGAACCGCCGAGGCGCGAGGGCGGATTCGCAGGCCCTGGCGGAGCACCAGGCGGCTACGGTGGCGCCGCGGGCGGATTCGGTGGGCCCCCTAGCGGTTCCCGCGGTGGCCCACCGATGTCTCGAGGTCCCGGCGGCGGTGGTGGCGCCGGGCCAGCATCGAATGCACCTGATCGCACGCTCTACGTTGGCAACCTACCTTACGATTGCACCATCGAAGAGGTCGAAGCGCTTATCAACACCGCCGTTGAAGGCAGCGTGGTGCGCGTATACTTCCCCGTCGACCCCGATGGGCGCAAGCGCGGCTTCGGTTTCGTTACGCTGGCTTCGCCCGAAGCTGCAAAAGCTGCGGCTGATGCGCTCCGCTCGGCCGAGTTGCGGAGCCGCCGTCTTGTGATCAACCTCAAGGGCGACCGTCCTCCTCCGCGGAGCGAGCAGCCCCGCGCATACGGTGGCGGTGGCGGTGGCATGGGTGGCGGCCCCATGAGCGGTGGCATGGGCGGCGGGCCTCCCATGAGCAATCCGGCGTTCTTTGCACAACCCCCGCCAGCAGCGAGCCGCAAACCTTACGACGACCGGAAGAAGAAGTTCTCCGAGGACGGCGGAGGTCCAGTTGCCGCGGCTGGAAGCCCAAAGAAGCGAACGGGTGAGCGCGAAAAGCGCAACGTTAGGTACGACGATTACGGCGACGACGACGATTGAGGAGTCCGTCGGTTTTCGCCGGTTCGCGCGAAATCGCTTGACGAATTCCAAGGTTCCGGGCAATTTCCCCGGCCCGTGTTTCGCGGATTTGTTGGAGTTATGCGATGAGAGACATCATCAAGATGACCTGCGGTCAGTGTGGGCGCGCGAATTACGTGACCACGAAGAACAAGCGTACGATGGCGGAGAAGTTCGAAATCAAGAAGTTCTGCCCGGCTTGCCGCAGCCACCATCCGCATAAAGAAGGTAAGATCTCGAAGGGCTGAGGTTTTTGTTGAGTCGGGGATCGCGGTTCGCTTGGGAGTGTTGGACGTCACCACCCACTTATCGCGGTCGTCGATGGCGCGGGGCGCGCTTCGGAGTGTTGGGCGTCACCACCCACTTTTCGCGGTCGTCGATGGCGCGGCGCGCGCTTCGGAGTGTTGGACGTCACCACCCACTTATCGCGGTCGTCGATGGCGCGGCGCGCTTCGGAGTGTTGGGCGTCACCACCCACTTTATCGCGGTCGTCGGTTATCGCGCGGCGCCTCGATTGGGAGCGTGTGGAAGCGGCGGCATTTTGGCTTTGGGACGGAGCGTGCTACACCCGGCCCTCGCAAGGAATTGACCCTGCGACACAATCCACGGAGGCGATGGCAAGATGCTGGACTGGCTTTCCGGTCTATTCTCGAACGATCTTGCCATTGACCTTGGTACGGCGAACACACTTATCTATGTGAAGGGTAAGGGGATCGTCTCGTGCGAACCGTCTGTGGTCGCCGTTCAGAAAGACGCACGCGGATCAAATAAGGTGCTGGCGGTAGGACGCGAAGCCAAGGAGATGCTTGGCCGCACCCCAGGCAACATCCGCGCTGTGCGCCCACTTCGCGACGGCGTCATCGCAGACTTCGAAATCACCGAAGCGATGCTCCGTTACTTCATTGCGCGCGCGCAACAACGCCGCACCCTCGTCAAGCCACGCATCATCATTTGTGTCCCCTTCGGCATCACCGAGGTCGAAAAACGCGCCGTCAAGGAAAGCGCCGAAGGCGCTGGCGCGCGCGAGGTGTACCTGATCGAAGAGCCCATGGCAGCCGCCATTGGAGCCGGCCTCCCGATCACCGAACCTTCGGGCAACATGGTGGTCGACATCGGAGGTGGCACAACCGAAGTCGCCGTCATTTCCCTCGCGGGTATCGTTTACTCGCAGAGCGTCCGTGTCGGCGGCGACAAAATGGATGAAGCCATTCAGAACTACCTGAAGCGCAAATACAACATGGCGATCGGTGAGCAAACCGCCGAGCGAATCAAGTGCCAGATCGGCAACGCCTACCCGCTCGACAAACAACTCACGGCCGAAGTCAAAGGTCGAGACCTTGTTGCGGGCATCCCCAAAACCGTCGTCGTCAACTCAGATGAAATGCGGGAGGCATTGACTGAGCCGGTCAATGCGATCGTCGAAGCGGTTCTGCTCGCGCTGGAGCGAACCCCGCCAGAGCTCGCCGCGGACATCGTCGACAAGGGCATCGTTCTGACGGGCGGCGGCGCTTTGCTTCGCAACCTCGACGTGCTTTTGCGTGAAGAGACGGGCTTGCCCGTCATGGTTTGCGACGATCCGATAAGCGCGGTCGTGCTTGGAAGCGGCAAGACTCTTGACCATATGGAACTACTCCGCGAAGTTACGATTGGCTGAACGGCTGACGCATGACGCCCGACTTCAAGCGCTACCGAGATTTGTTGATTGTCGCCATTCTCCTGGCGGTCCCGTTTTTTTTTCTGCGCGCAAACATGCGTAAGCCTGAAGAACTCGGTGCAGCCGACAAGGCGCTTCTACGCATCAGCGCTCCCATCGAATTTGGCGCGGCAAGCCTAACGCGAGGCGTTTCCAATGTCGCGAGCGACTATTTCTATTTGGTCGACGTGAAAGCCGACAACACCCGCCTCAGTTATGAGAACGCCCGGCTTAATGAGCAGGTGCACCGTCTCGAACAGCACCAAGTCGAAAATCAGCAGCTCCGTCGCTTGCTCAAGATCAAGGCCGAAGTCAAAACCGATCTCGTGAGCGCGCAAGTCATCGGTCGCGACTTCACCGAGTTTTTCCGAATCACACGCGTCATGCTCGATCGCAGCTCGAACGATGTGCGCCCTCACATGCCCGTGATTGCTCCCGATGGGGTCGTCGGCTCTGTCATGCACATCTCCGGTGACTCGGTAAACGTGCAGCTCGCCGTGGACGCAGCGTTCGGGGTCGACGTCGAGGACGAACGTTCGCACACACGAGGCTTCGTGCGTGGGACCGGAGATCCCTCTCGCTACGCCTGCCGCGTTGAGATGGTCGACTCTCGCGATGACGTCTTGGTAGGCGACCTCTTAGTGACGAGCGGCAAGGGAAAGTACTTCCCGAAAGGCATCAGCGTTGCTCGCGTCACGAAAGTGAACAAGCGCGAGCCCGGCCGCGATCAGGAAATCGAAGCAGTCCCAACCGTTGACTTCTCGCGACTCGACGCGGTTCTCATCGTGACCACTCCGCCGAACGAGGAGCCTTCGCGACCAGGAACCCCGTAATGCGTAATACGGGCTTCTTCGCCACTGGCCTCGTGCTCATTTTGATTCAGGCGAATCTGTTTCGCTTCCTACTGTGGACAAAGATCCCAGGCATCGTTCCTTCGCTCACGCTGCCGCTGATCGTTTTCATGGGCGTTCACGAGTACTCGCTCGTCCGTGGGGCGGCAGTAGCCTTTGCCATCGGATACTTGTGCGACATCTTCGCAGGCACTCCGGTGGGGCTCTACACGTTCACGTCGGTCGTCGTTTTTGTGTTGGCGCGCGCAGCTGGCGTTCGCCTCGCGGCCCAGACGACGTGGATGCAAGTAGTTCTCGCACTCGGTTTCGCTGCGGCGCAAAGCTTGCTCGTCTTGCTCCTACTCGCCATCTTTGGCCGCGAACGCGACGGCTGGGTCCCGCGTTCCGTCTTCCCTTTCGCCCTGCCGCGCATCATCATGACGGCGCTCGTCGCACCAGCCATTTTCCGCCTCGCGCGGCGAGTGGACTTGGCCACGTCGCGCAATCGTGGTGAGGGAGGCGACCTGTGACCGTACTCGTCCCTCGCTCCGACGTTGCTGAGTTTCGCAAGCGCTACAAATGGATGAGTTTGTTCGTCCTCGTGCTGTTTTGCGCGGTAGCTGTTCGTCTCTTTCAACTCCAGATCATAAGCGGCGACGACTACGCCGCGATGGCCCACGAGAATATCGTCAGACGGGTCACAATTCAGACGGCACGGGGCATCCTCCGCGATAGCCAAGGCAAGATCCTAGCTTCGAGCCGCACCTCCTACGACGTTTACATCGCCCCCATGAAGGTTCTGCCAAGCGCGCTTCCGCAACGCAACCACCGGGGCAATCGCATCGCCGACGCGCCGGATAGCTTGCCGAAGGTTGCCGAAGTGTTGCGCATGCCGCCAGACGAGCGCGAAAAGCTCAGCATCCGCATCCGAGAGGCCTGCGCAACTTACGATGGCCGCGATAAGGGTTCGCCGTGCGGACGGCAAATCCTGATCCGCGAGGACGTGTCGCGCGACATCATCAGCGAGCTCGAACAACATCGAAACGAACTCGCGGGCGTCGAGGTCGTGCCTACGCCAATTCGCTTCTACCCCCACAAGCACCTCGCATCGCACTTGCTCGGTTACATTTCGGAACTCGACGTCGACGCCCTCGCAAAATATCGCCCAGACGGTTACGAATCGCTCGCAAACGAAGAGAAGGAGCGAGTCAATCCACTCGGCTATGACCGTCGCGACCGCTGGGGAGCAAGCGGGGTTGAACACGCTTGGGAGAGCCATTTGCGTGGCAAGCGCGGCTGGGAGAAACGTGTCGTCGACGCTTGGGGCAAGTACCGCACCGGACCGGCTGCCGCGCGCCTCCTCGATGCTCCGCAAAAACAGGAACCGATTTCAGGCCGCAACTTGCGACTCTCCGTCGACATCGAGCTCACACAGGTGATCGAAAAAGAAATGGCGCCCTATCGCTCGGGCGCGGTCGTTGTAACGGAAGCCCAAACCGGACGCCTGCTCGCGCTCTACTCGAAACCCAATTTCGATCCGAACGCCATATCTCCAGGTGGCAGCGGCGGTGTGGAAGCCCGCAAGGCCTATGTGCGAGAACTCTACCGCGACGCTTACTTGCCGTTGCTCGACAAAACGATGAGCGGCGCATACCCACCTGGCTCCACATTCAAGCCCTTCTCAGCGCTTGCCGCTCTTGAATCACACGCGATCAATCCCGACGCCACCAACCGATGCGACGGGTTCATTCGATATGGGAGCAAGACGAAGCCACTTCGCTGCACACACGTCCACGGTTCTGTGAACATGCACGCCGCGATCGCGCAATCATGCAACATCTTCTTCTTCAAGCTCGCAGAAGCCACCACGCTTGACCCGATCGCTAAGGTCGCCGCCGCCTTCGGACTTGGTCAACGAAGTGGACTAAGCGTAAGCCCCGAAGCGAGCGGTCGCGTCCCCAGCCGCGCTTGGTACGCGCTTCGTCATAGCGCCAACTACTTCCACAAGGGCTTTACGTTGAACGCCGCAATCGGCCAAGGCGATGTCACAGTGACGCCACTTCAACTCGCCATGGCCTACGCGGCTATCGCGAACGGTGGCAATCTGTATGAACCCCAGGCGGTCGTTGCCATCGAAACGTCTGATGGTGTTCCGATGCAGGAGTTCGAGCCGCGTCTTAAGAACAAGATCGCGATCTTGCCCGACCACTTGCTTCGCATTCACAACGCCATGCGCGACGTGCTCAATTCGGACGAAGGAACAGCAAACGCCGTCCGCGATCGCTTGCTCGACGTCGCGGGAAAAACTGGCACGGCGCAGCCAGGCTTCCATCCGAACCCGAACGAAGACGCCAAAATTCAGTGGTTCCGATCGCGCAACCACGCATGGTTTGCGGCCTTCTATCCATCCCGAGCGCCAGAAATCTCCGTCGTCGTTCTGGTCGAACATGGCGAGTCAGGCCCACAGCACGCGGCTCCAATCGCCATGCGTGTGATCCGTGAGTACCAACGCCTCAAGACAACACGCGCTGGCAAGCCGAAGCCATGAGTACGCGCGACACTCTCCTCTCTCGCCTTCGAGACAACTTCGACTGGGTCCTCTTCGTGACCGCGTCGGCGCTTGCGATGATCGGCGTGATTAATCTCTACTCAGCGACCAGCGTCGCGAAGGCACCACTCAACGAAGTCTACCTCCAGCAAATCTACTGGCTCGTCGGTGGTGGCCTGTTTTCCGCATTCGTCGCGTCGATCGACTATCGCCACTTCGAGCGTTACGGCTACGTCCTCTACGGCTTCGGCATCGTAACGCTGATCCTCGTGTTTATCCTCGGTCGCGAGGTGAACGGCAGCTCCCGGTGGATTTATCTTGGGCCTGTTGGGTTTCAGCCAAGCGAGTTCATGAAGCTCTTCGTCGTTCTTGCCCTCGCGAAGTACATCAACACGGATGCGCGCGCCGAGGGGCGAACCATTAGGGAACTCATAGCCCCCACGATGATCGCAGGGCTGCCCGCGGCGTTGATCGTGTTGCAGCCCGACCTCGGAACCGCGTTGATTCTCGGATTGATCTTTCTGTCCATTCTCTCGATGCTCCGCATTCAAGCCCGCACCGTCGGCCAACTTGCCTTCCTCGCGGCGGCGTTCGTGCCGGCATTCATGAGCTTCGGCATGCTCGGCTTCCAACAGAAGCGCATCGAAGCTTGGCTCAATCCAGATAAGGACATCGCCGGCATCAACTGGGACCCTCACCATTCGCGCATCGCGATCGGCGCTGGCAAAGCTTGGGGTGCAGGATTCATGCAAGGTACACAAAATCAGTTCCGCTTCTTGCACGAACAATATTCGGATTTTCCCTTCCCGGTCTTTGCCGAAGACTGGGGCTTCGCCGGCGCGCTTCTCCTCGTCGGCATCTATTTGCTCCTCGTGCTGTGGTCGATTCACATCGCCGCGTCTGCAAAAGATCGTTTTGGTGCGGCCCTCGCGATCGGTTCAGGGAGCCTCATTTTCTGGCACGCGATCTTCAACCTTGGCATGGTGACGGGACTCCTCCCAATCGTCGGGGTCACGCTTCCCCTCTTCTCCTATGGGGGATCGAGCGGTCTTACGGTCATGATCGCCATTGCGTTGCTCATGAACGTATCGATGCGCCGTTCGTCACTCTCGACGATCACTTTCGCGCGCTGAGTTCCCGGCGAACCGAGAGCGGTAGCACATGCGCGCACAAACGTTCGTAGGCGGTCTTTTGCGAGTCTCCATGCCTTGGCGACAAAGCCGACCATTGAGAGTTACATTTACAATAAAGGAGCGATGACGTTCTGCGCACCCGCTCCAGGCAAACGCGTTTCCTTGGCGGTGATCGGTTCGCTGATCGCTATCGCGTGCTCGGCCCAGGGAAGCACCGCGGATGAAATTGACGAGCCCAGCTTCGGTGACGCAGGCGGGTCCGCGTCCACGACCAAGGACTCCGGCAAGGATACCGCGAGCGCAAGAGATGTAGCCTCCGACGTCAGCGCAGTCGACGCAACGTCTGACGCCAAGCAAGACGCGGCCAAACAAGACGCGTCTGTGGACAGCGGTAGCGACGCCGCGGTCGACAGCGGCGCAAAGGACGCAGACGCGAGCAAGGTCGACAGCAGCGCCACTGGCGTCGATTGCCCGGTCGATGCGATCTACATCGCCAAGGGCTTCGCGGCGCTCCTCGCCACATCGCCCACGATGTGCCTGAACTCAGCGTGCCCCAAGAAGCAATGTTGCGTGCAGCTCTACGGCGTGTGCGTCGCCGAATAGGCGGTAACGCCACAATTCACACCGCAGCGCCGTCTCCGCAACTTACTTCGCGGTCTGAAGAACCATCATGTGGAACTTGGCGAATTCTTCTTGACCGAGGGTGAAGAGCACCTCGGTCACAACGCGGTATGGAATGTCCTTGTCGACCACGACGATAGCCTCGCTGTAGCTTTCGTCCTTCTGCGCGGCACGACGCATTTGACGGTCAACCTGACGCCACGCACCGAGCGCTTGCGCGAGAGGAACGATGCCCAGGCTGTTTCGAGAACCGTTCTTGTAGCGCGCTTCGATACCGTTCTCTTTTGCGTCACTGGGGACTGTGCAAACGACATTTTCGCCAACGATGATCTGGCTCTTCGAAACGACGATGAGCAAACCCTCAGGCTCGGAGTCGGGCTCAGTTGCAAGCACGGACTTCGGCAATTCGAGATCGTTTGACTGCGGAAGCGATGCGGTCGATGTGCTCAAGCTCTTCAGCAAAAACACGAGGATGATGGTCATCATGTCCATCATCGCGGTGATGTTGAGAAAGTTGATCTCGGGGTCGAGCCTGCGCCGCTTTATTTCCTTGCGCAGCTCGCGCTTCATCCGTGCAAGGGAAGCGGGGCGCATCGGTCCGGACTTCTTCGGCTCCGTCATTGCGCGACTCCAAAATTGACTTCGGGAAACATGAACTGTCCCTTGTCGTCTTTTCGGAGCGCATCCATCGTGCTGACGATGACCTGATACGGAACCTCGCGGCTTGCGGTTATCGCAACCTGCTTCTCGGCCATGCTCTCAGGGTTTAGCGCCTTGAGGCGCGATGCGCATTCGCTCAGCGCCTTCCAGTCATAGTCGCGCTTGCCATTCTCATCCTTGAAACCGACGGCAACGCCCTTGCCGGCGCCCGTGCAACCAGGACCCACGCGATTGCCGTAGGCGGAGATCACAAAGCCCTCTTTCAGAACGATGACGTTGAGGGAGAGTGTCGGCTTCGTAATGCTGGAGCGTGGTGCGGGCCTATTGCTGGGCGGCGCCGCGTCGATCATGGTCGTAAAGGTAACTGTAACCGTCGCCAATACGAACATGAGGACGTTCATGATAATGTCAAGAAACGGAACAATATTGAGCTCTCCACCTTCTTCGTCGGAGTTGAGCTCCCGCGGTTGTGACAAGCGGCGAACCTTTGCGCGTTGCAGTGCGTTTAGCTGCTCGCGCTCGTGTTCTCGAATGGGTTCGGCCATGGGGTTGTGCTCTTGTTCTCAGCTCGTTTTCAAACGGGGGGTCTGAAACCTGAAGGTTAGAAACCGCCGGGCCGCGTTTGAATCGTGAGCAAGTTGAACACGCGTTCTTGCGTTGCGTCGAGATCGTGTTGAATGTTCTTCGCCCGCTGGTGCAAGAAGAGGTGCGCGATCATGCAGCTCACCGCGATACCAAGACCGAACGCAGTGTTGATCATGGCTTCGGAAATGCCGCCTGCGAGTCTCTGCTGACGAATCGCAGCGCTGATGCGCGAATCGGAAACCGAGTTGAACGTCGTGATGAGACCAGACACCGTTCCGAGCAGACCGATGAGCGTTGCGATGTTCGCGAGCGACCAAAGCGAACCGATGCGCTTTTCGACGTTCGGTTTGAGTTCTCCGAGCTTCTCGCTCATTGCAGCGTCGATGTCGTCGGGACCTTTGTTGGCGTGCGTCAGGCCGGACTTCACGAGCTGAAGAATGGGATAGTCGCCCGCCTCGCACAGCTTGATCGCGCGGTCGATGTTGCCCGCGAGGACGAGCTTCTTGACCTGTGCAAGGAACTCCTTCGAGTTCACGCTGTACTTGGTGAGTTGAAAGACAATGCGCTCAATGACCATCGCCATCACGAACGCACTACAAATCAGGTTGAGGCTGAGGAAGACCGGGTGGTCTTTGAACACGTCGATCAGGCTGTGACCACCACCACCTGCTGCGCCTTGCTCTCCCCCTAAAAGGACCACAAACATTTCGCTGACGCTCCTTCCTGATCCTCAACCCGTCGGCACGATTCGCAAACGCTGCGAAGCCTCCGACGAGACTGATACTGCGGCACTTCTCAAGCGACTGGACTGCCCTCACGCAATGCGACTGCCCTCCGGCAACTGACCGCCATTGCGACAAGCAACAACGTTGACGACGATAACGCCTCGCGATCACGGGAGTCAATCAGACTGCTGAGCTTCCGCGCTGGCGGCGCATATCTGCCAAAAAAGGCCCACCTCACCAAGTTCCAGCGCAGAAAGAAAAGTCGCGAAACACGAGAATATCTTTACATAATTCACGTTGTTGAGACCCAATGGCCCTTGACGTCTCCGTGTCGTAACGTTCATGCTCCGCGCAACCTGCAAGAGGGTGAAATGTGCGAAAGCAGCACACGACACTCACCCAACACGTCCAGAGAGCGGTCCTACTCAAAGCATGGTTGTCTTCACAGTTTTCGGAGCGTCAGCTCACCAATCGCGAACAATGCCTCTCTTCGGGCAAGGGCGCGCTTGCGTTGGGTCCCAGCGTTCAGATAACGTGGCGCCGCCCACTGTCCTAAGTGGGGCCCGAGAGCGGTGATTTTGGATTCGGCAGGCTGCGCATGTCGCGCAAGCCACGCCTCAAGCTCGATTCGTAACAGACGGCGCGTATTTTATCGTTTGAAGGAGGACAACGTCGATGAAGTGGTTAGACGACCCCATGATCAGGATCGTGAAGTTGATCGCTCACGGGTTCAGCGAAGGCATCATGCTGCTGCTCATCGTTGTTTGGTCGGGCTTCGTGTTCGCCATCATCATTGAGCGGGCCATGAAGCTTTACAGCAAGGCCGTCAACAAGGACGCGTTCCTCGCGACGATGCAGAAGTGCATTCTCGCAGGCGACGTTTCCAAGGCGATCAAGACCTGCTCCGCTGCCGACGCTCCTGTTGCTCGTATCGTTCAGGCTGGCCTCTTGAAGGTCAACCGCCCCGACGACGAAGTGCAAGCTGCGATGGACGAAGCGGCTCTCACGGAGCTTCCAGAGCTTTCGAAGCGCACTGGCTACCTCGCGCTTCTCGCGAACCTATCGATGCTCTCCGGCCTCCTCGGAACCGTCGGTGGTTTGATCGAGAGCTTCGGCTCAATCTCCGGCGACTCGGTTGACGCGAGCCAGAAGGCGAAGATTCTCGCCCAAGGTATCTCCATGGCCATGAACTGCACCTGGTTCGGCCTCTTCGTCGCCATCATCGCGCTGCTCGGCTTCGCTGTTCTCAACGGCAAGACGCAGTCGGTGGAAGACGAAATCAACGAAGTGAGCGTCAAGGTTCTGAACCTCGTCCTCACCAATCGGCAGAAGGTGAACCTCTCGGGCGTGCCTCAAGCTGCGTGAGTTGAGATGGTTCGACACGGTTGTGCGGCCGTTTGAGATGGTTAGACACGGTCGTGCGGGGAGTGCCGGACTTTACGGTACGTACCCCGAGGTGTTCGTTACCGACTTCGGAGCCGCGCGTGTGACTGATGCGCGCGGCTCAACCTCGGTGATGCTCAAGATGGTTGACGATCTAGCTCGAGGGTTAACTCAATGGCTGGCGTAGACGTAGGCGGCGGTGGCGGCAAAAAGCGAGCGGTTGACGCGGAGATTAACATGATCCCGTTCATCGACTTGCTGCTTGTGACGATCTCGTTCTTGCTCATCACAGCGGTATGGACGCACATGGCGCGGCTCAACGCCGACGCTCAGGTGCCTGGCAAGCCAAGCGACGATCCTCCTGTTGACGGACCGAAGCCGAAGGACCTCCACATCGAGATGCGTGGCACCGAGAAGTTCGTCCTGCAGTGGAAGCAAGGCCAGCAGGTTGTGAACTCGGTTGAACTTCCGCGCAAAGAAGTGAAGATCGTGCAAAAGAGTGTCGAAGTGATTCGTTTCCCCGATCTCGCGGTAAAGATTGCCGAGGAGTGGAAAACGAATGGTCAACACGCCGCAGCCACGGACGAGAAGACCGACCGCGCCGTTCTCCATACGGATAACAAGACCGAATACAAATACATCATCGGCGTGATCGACGCTCTCTACAGTACCCAGCGCGACCGGACCTTCCCGGGAGGCAAGACCGAGAAGATCCCGGCCTTCAACGTGACTTTTGCGGTGAACTGAGGAATTTGCGATGCCTGTTCATAAGCCCGAACGCCGTCTGCTCCACTTCATCTCCCTCGCCTTCGTCAAGAAGAAGGTTGCGGGTGGAGGCCAGCGCCCCGTCGTTGCCGGACTCTCGCTCACCAGCATGATCGACTTCTTAGTCGTGACGGTTGTCTTCTTGCTGATGTCGTTTAGCGCTTCGGGCGAGTTTGGCATACCGAAGGGCGTCCAGCTTCCGAAAGCTGAGAATGTCATGGACATGATCGACGCACCGGTTGTCGCGGTGACCGGACGCCAAATTCTCGTCGATGGCGCACCTGCGGGAAACGTGGGCAGCATCATCGAGGCCGACCGTCTGCAGGTCATTGAAGAGCTCAAAGTCCTTCTCAAGCAACGGCGCGAGTACTGGATCAGCCTCAAGGGTAAGGACAAGCCCCATCCAGGCGTTGTAGTTCTGACGATCGATCAAAACGTTCCAGCGCTCGTTGTAAAGAGCGTCTTTCAAACCGCCGCGCAATCGGGTTATCCGAACGTGAGCTTCATGGTCGATTCGCTTCCACACGCCAAGTGAGCTCACTTTTTGAGCGACGTGAGCGTGGGCTCAAGTCGGTAAATCGGTTGCAAGACGAGCGCCGCGGCGATCGCCTTGGCACGCGGTTCCTTAGGCCGAAGGTTATCTTCGGAATCGTTGGTCTCGTCGTCGCGCTCTACGGAACCAACCTTTATTTCGCGCGCCGGGAGCTCCACACCCGCCAGAAGTCGCTGTATGCGCGGCAGAACGAAGTGCGCGAAAAGCTCGGCTCGTTCTACTCGACGCTCGTCAGCAAGGCCGCAACGTGCGCTCCAAGCGAAGCGGGCGCCTACAAGGGCGACGTGTCCGAGCGCATCGACTTCAACGCCGGCACGTTCGCGTATTTGCGGTTGCATATCAGTGACGCAACGTCGGGCAAGAACGTCGAGAGCGCCGCCAAGGACGCGCAACGCGATGCCCTCGCATCATGTTTTGCAACTGGCGAATCGAGAGAAGCGGGCGAGCCTCTTGTGTGGCCGACCGGAGGCCTCTTTCGAAAAACAGCGGCGCTCCAAGAGCCCTTCACCGAAGAAATTCGCGAGTCGCTCACGCCGCGGCGTATCGAATTTTTGGAGTGGCGCATGAAAGATGCGGAAGCCGGGCCACTTGCGGAAGCCAAGAAGATGTTCGTGCGCCTGCAGTATCTCTTGCTCGCGATTGACGAAGAGTACGGCGCGGGAAAAACAGAGCTTTCACAGTTACAATTAGAGGCTCACCCGGTCCGCGTCGCCGTTCTTCGGCTGGCAGACGACCGCGTACTTTTCCGACGCAAGCTTGACGCCGCTGTGTCGAACATGGGTATTGCAAGCGCTTCGCTTGAAGTGCTTCACGCACTGCGCAGGAATGCCACCAACTGCGATGTCGGCAAGTCCGCACGGGACGCCGCGCTTTCAGTAAAGTAAGTTGACTATTTGGGAATCTGCGCGCCTTAGCCGTGGATGTGGACCCAAGAACCGACCGGCAGCCCTGCGCGACCTGGGGCGACGCCGTACCAACCTTCGGGCAGGGCGGGTTCGAGATTCTGAAAGAGGTAGAGCGCGTCGCGTGGTGCAACGTTGATACAACCGTG
>JAHFDY010000230.1 GCA_023248735.1 Myxococcales bacterium | reverse complement strand
GCAAGGAGCCCACGAGCAAGCGCTGCCTCTGATCGTGACAAGACGCTCGATCCGTCCGAGAGTGCATGCGTCGCCTCGTCGACCATGCGGGCCACGATGGTGCGAAGTTTGCGATCGGGGTTTGCGATTGGTTGAGCCGCGAGCTCCTTTGAGAAGGTGATTTCATCAACGGGCGCGCCGAGTACGATCTGACATTGAAAAAATGCCTCGATAGCCGGCTTGAGAGCTGGGTCGGTGTCGCGCAGCTTGATGATGGTCGGCGTGCTTTGCTCGCTGCAAAGGGATCGAACGAGCAACACGATCTCAGCGAAGTAGAAGACGACGTGTGCGCGATCGCTTACGCCTTCTGGGAATCCGCACACGTGACTGAGCGATACGTTCCCTTCCGGCGAAATGTAACTTTCACGGTGACATACATTCTGCTCAAGCCGTCCGTAGCGTGCGATCGATCGCAGAGCGTCCCCAATCGTCTCGGCGTTTCGCGCGACATACTCGAACGTGAGCGCCTTCCCATCGGCCGCGCGCTCGGCGAGTCGAATCGCGGTGGCTTCCGAAGCCCCAAGCTGGGCCCAAAACGCGACCCACTCGCTGGCGGAGACGCGAGCGAGCCCGTCCTCGCTTTGCGCCGCAACGGGTTCGACCTGCAGACCGCACGCGCTTGCTGCTGCGCGAATTCGTAACAATGCCTCAATCGCCACTGATGCTTCACTCATCCCCGGACTCCCTTTCGCTTCCATGCAAGGGGCTCTACGGAGCGAGGGTGCGTTCCTTCCCACGACAGGACGCAAAGATGGCGCGACAAGACGTGGGCAACATGAGTCGCCGGAAGTGCCGCAACTCTAGGGCTTTGTGCGAAGGAGGGGACTTGAACCCCTACGGTTTTACCCGCTAGCACCTCAAGCTAGTGCGTCTGCCAATTCCGCCACCTTCGCAAGGTGAACAAGGTCAGCGGTTCTAACGGCCCTTGCGGGGATCGTCAAGCGCCGATACTTTGAGTGCGCAAGTTGCGGGGATAGTGCGTCGGCGGGTGCGACAGCCGATGCCCTCCGTGTCTCTCAAGGGTAGAGAGGACTTGCACACATGAAACGCCTCATTTTCTGCGTTCTCCTTGGCATCGCTCCGCTTGCGTGCGCGAACTACACACCCATTACGCCAGCTCAGCTCGTGGAGCGCGGCACGCACCGATACGCAAACGTCACCGTGGAAAAGGCGACGCAAGGGTGTGCAACCGCGCTTGCCACCCTTGGTTACAAAGTCACCGTAACCGAAGCGCAGTCGGGCGTTGTGAAGACAGCCCCGCTCGCGTTTACGGCCACCGCGACGACGAAAGCCAGCGCACAAAAAGACCCGCTTACGGGCAATGTCAGTGCACACGCTGAGACAGAGATGACCCAAGACGGGTTGGCGTGGCGCGTCGCCGTCGAGGGTACTGGCGCAGACGTCATCGTACGTTTGACACCGCGCGCTTATCGCAACGGGAGCGAAATCACCGAGGGCGAAATTTGGATCGCCGAAGTGATGGACGCAAAGTTCCGCGACGTGTGGCGCGAGGTCGATGCGGCAGTGGGTGCGCCTCACCCGTGAGGTCGGAGCTGCTAAGGCAGCTTCCCGTCGGCGGTTAGCTCACGCGACAACTTGACGCCAAACGAGAAATTCTCGTGATCGCGAGGCCAAGGAAGAATCGAAAGCGAAGGAAGTGCGCACGCGAAGAAAATCGCATCGATAGAAGGGAAAATCGCGTCATTCCCGAAAAGGGTGCGAATTGTAACTTTGAAGGATATATTTAGAAAAAAAGTACCACCCGAGGCGCGAAGTTGCTGCGAAGGTACGGGGTATTGGGGTTTTCGAACCCCGGATGGCACAACTCGGTGCGCAAACCTTCGGTCCGCGCGTACTTGGCGAGGCGTCGCTAAGAAAGGAAGTTTGCTGCAGTAAGCGCCTCTGTAGGATGGACGCCACCAACGTTGCCTTGTCGCGCCACCTTCGCGTTTTTTCTTGCCAGAAATGAGCGGACCTTGCTGCCACGGCCCAAAACGCGCGCCGCAAGCGCCCGCCGTCGAAGCAGCCGCAGGTGTTCGAATCCGGCCTAGAGGGGGATCTTTGTTGCGTACGCCATGAAGTACGTCCCATTGCTCAGCTTGGTGACCGCGGGATCCTTTATGCCGCTTGACTCGAGCGGAGCCGAACCGTTGCCTAGGCGCGTGCCGTCCTCAGCCGTCAACGTGCTGGGTGGCACGTACTTGAAGGTTTTGATCACGCCTTCGCCTGGATTGAACGCGAAAAGCCTCAGTGTGTCGCCTTCGCGAAGGGCGCAAGAGATGAAGTAGTTCACGTTCCCAATGCGAGGGGTCACCTCTTCGACGAAGCTGAACGTCTGGCCGTCTGTCGATTTGGCGCGCAATAGAGCTTCGCCCTTGACCTGAAGCGCGTGCATCCACCACGTGCCGTCGGTGTCGCGAAAAGTCTGTGAGTCCATTGGCGACTTGTCGTGCGAAAATGCCATTCCGCCTTTGGTGAAGTCGATGCCGTTCGTGCTCGTTGCCCAGCGAATCGCTGGCAGATTGCCAATACCTTGGGTCAGAAAAGCGTGAAAGGTACCGTCCGCCGTAAGCGTGATGTCGGGGTCTGAAGGAGTGGGCTGCTTGTCGAGCGCGCTAATGACGAGCTTCTTGTAGACCCAGTTGTTTCCACCGTCGGTTGAGATCGCAACTGCAGTGGTGTCTTTGTTCGACTCGATGCCGCTGCCTTCGTAATAGAGATAGATCGTGCCGTCGGGCGTGGAGACCACGTTTGGCACGTTTGCTTGATCGCTAATCACTTTGTTCGTACGCGTGAACGTGACGCCGTCGGTCGAGGTCGCGGTGAGGATACGAAATTCGCCGGGCGTTTCTGGTTGTGCGTTCGTTGCGCGACCCGTTGGGGGCACGAAGTCGCTTGTGAACGATGGTGCATCGGGCGCGATGGCATCTTTGCCAGCGTCGACGGTTGCTCCTGTGTCGGCCGATGCCGCGCTGCCATCAGGGCTAACGGTGGCATTCGTGGTGCAGCTTGCGCAAAATAGAGCAATCGTGGGCACGTTTACGAAACGTGCAAAGAAACGCATCGAAGTGTTCATTGAGACCTCCCTTACGCTACCGCCACAGGGTACGGACGTTTTGGGTCCCACGGACCTGAAATCGGTCCAGCTACTCTGCGGCGGGCGCCAGCGGAGCGGGTGGGTTGATGACGACCTCGACTTCGCGAGTTTCGTCGTGATCGCCTGGGTACGGTAGGAAGATGAGCGCCTCGAAATTGTGCACCACGCAATTGCCGGTCGGTGTGCCGGCGTGCGGCGCGCCGATCACGACGTCGAACGGCCTACCGTTGCGCCCGACCTTCAGCGTGACCGAGGCCTTGCCCCAAGGACCCTTCAGCTGGCCCGCATCGTTGGTCGCAGCCCCGCACTGCGTCTTTGAGAATGCCGACGCGCGGTTCAGCATCATCGTGGTGTACCCCTCGTCGATCCGGCTCTTCGGCGAGTCGGGGGTCGGCTCGGGCGCCGCGGCAGTGCCCGTCGGCTCAGCCGCGGTAGCAATACGAGCGGGAGGTGCTTCGGCGCACCCCGCGGCGAGCAGTCCTAGGTAAACAAGCGACGATCGGTTCATTTCAGTCCGCTAAATGCCACACGACCGGAAAAATGCAATCCTCGTTCAGCGAGTCCCTTCTTTCCGTTTGCACGGAGGGGCTCGCCGAGTGGGTACAGCCGGTCAGTTTGTCGCACATTGTAGGTAACGTTCGGGCTCCACGGAGGGAAGCCAAGTAAGGTTTTCGTTGCCCGCTTTCGATGTGGCATGGTCGCCCTGTGGCAACGACAACGACTCCAAGGCAGCGGCTTGGTTACCGGCGAATCGTTCAGCTTCTTGTCTATCTCGTGATCGTCCCCACAGTGTTGATCCTCTTTGTTGGGATCATCCTTATTTTGGTCGGTGAGAGTTACAATTTGCTGCTGGGCATTTCGACGCTCAGCCTGGTCGCATTCATGTTCGTCGGCATGGTGCTGGTGCTCGTGTTCGTCAATCGTGAGGCCAACCTCAGCGAGCTTCAGGCTGATTTCGTTTCGAAGGTCAGTCACGAGCTGAGGACTCCGTTGACGTCGATCCGTCTGTTCGTCGAGACGATGGAACGCGCACCCGACGACGAGGTGGTGCGGGCGAAGTGTCTTTCCGCTCTTCATCGCGATACGGAACGCTTAACCGGTCTTATCGAGCGTCTCCTCGATTGGGGACGCATGGAGGCGGGCCGCAAGCAGTTCGACTTGAAGGAAGAAAAGCCCGAGAGCATCGCGCACGACGCGCTCGCGATGTTCGCGCCCCCTCCGCATCGCGACGACCTCGAGCTGGCTATCGAGATTGATGGCGAACTACCCCACATCAACGTCGATCGTCACGCGATCATCGACGCGTTGCTCAACTTACTTAACAATGCGGTCAAGTACGGTGGTCATCCCGCACGTGTCGTGCTGCGCGTGGCGCGCTTTGGAAAGGGCGTTGCGTTTGAGGTGCAGGACAACGGACCTGGCGTTCCGAAGCGAGAGAAAGAACGCATCTTCGAAAAATTCTACCGCATCGACGATCGGCTTTCGCGCGAGCGCGAGGGGAGCGGCCTTGGGCTTGCGATCGTCAAGCACATTGCCCGCGCCCACGGAGCGAGAGTGACGGTGCTCGGTGCGGAGTCGGGCGGAAGCATCTTCCGCATTGAGCTCTCCCCGCGGAGACTGCCGCGCCTCCCGATCGTGACCGAAACAGGCGCGTAACGCGTTGCACGCGCTTTTGTGGGTGTTT
>JAHFDY010000096.1 GCA_023248735.1 Myxococcales bacterium | reverse complement strand
CGAGCATGAAGAACACAAGTGCCGTCCCGAACGAGAGATAGTGTTCGATCGTCTTCCAAAGCGAATGCGGCGCGCCGAGGGTACTTTCGCTAAAATTGATCATCGCTCGCGTCGCAACCGAAACGAGAAGCGCCCCTCCACACAGGAAGACGAGTGCGAAGGCTACGAGTTTGCGGCGAAGTGCATGGCGGGTGATCACGAAACCAATCGTTACGACGGGAGTCGCCCATAGCTGGTTGAGCGCGCTCCGCATCTGAGCGAAGAGTCTGGCCGCGCCATAGGTCACGACAACGACGCTCAGGACCGTGGCGATGGTGTCGCCCGTATCGAGCTTCGCAGTCTCGAGCGACTTACCGATGACGGTCGCCCAGTCGGGGCCGAGCCAGAGCTTGAGCCCTCGGCGTAACTCCTTGCGTGCGCGCTCCTGACCGACCAACGGTGTGACGATCGACAGCGAAATAAGCGCCAGCGGGCTGGCCGAAAGCAAACCAAAAAATGCGGTGGCCGCCGCCAGAAGCGATCCTCGCCTTTCGCGGTAGATGCGCAATGTGAGACGCAACAGGCGTGGTAGTTCGCGGAGAAACTCAAGAACGAGCGCCACCATCGACATCGTTTCCGACTAAGTTATGCGTGACTCACGCACGGGCGATCGCTTTCGTCGAGCCTTGTGGATCACCAGCTGGTCAGCTTCGATTCCAACAGTGACACCTTCGTTCGCTAGGACCTCTTTTGAGAGCAGGAGCTCCGCGAGTGGCGCCTCGACAAGCCGTCCGATCGCGCGGCGCATAGGTCGTGCTCCAAGGTCCGGTTCAAAGCCACCTTTGTCGAGCAAGTAGTCAACGACACCTGGTTCGAAGGCGAGCGAAATTCCGCGGGTGCTGTGGAGCGCATTCGTAAGTTGTGCGAGCATGCGTTCGGCGATACGCGTGACGTCGGCGCGCGTGAGAGGGGCGAAAGCGAGCACTTCGTCGAGCCGATTGTAGAGCTCGGGAGGAAGCGCCGCTCGCGCCGCTTCCATGAAGACCGCGTCACACGATCTTCTTCCCGCACCGTCGCTGCCAAAACCAATCGTACGAGACGAAGCTTCTCCGAGCATTTGCCGGGCGCCCAAGTTGGACGTCAGGACGATAACCGTGTTCGTAAAATCGATCGTTCGACCACGACCGTCCGTGAGGCGCCCCTCGTCGAACACTTGAAGGAACGTCTCGAGAACATCGAGATGCGCCTTCTCGATTTCGTCAAGAAGTAGGACTTGATACGGCCGTTTCCTGACGGCCTCGGTGAGCTGGCCGCCGGCCTCGTGACCAATGTAACCGGGAGGTGCACCAATGAGACGCGCTACCGCGTGAGCTTCGGCGAACTCAGACATGTCGAGACGTGTCATCGCGACAGGCGAGAAGAAGAGTGCGGAGGCGATCGCTTTCGCGGTCTCTGTTTTGCCGACGCCGGTTGAGCCCAATAGCAAGAACGTGCCGATGGGCCTTTGCGAGCGGAAGCCGGACGCGTTGCGACGCAAGACATGCGCGATTTGCTTCAGCTGTGCTTCGTGGCCGACAACGTGCTCGGCGAGGATCGCTTCGAGCCTTAACATGCGCTCACCGTCGGTCTCAAGTAGCCGCTCGATGGGAACACCCGAGCGAAGCGCAACCACATGTGCGACATGCTCGCGGCTTACCGCGCGTTGCCCTTGTCTGTGAGCTCTCGCTCCGGCGAGGTCGAGCACGGAGAGAGCCTTCTCGGGCATTGCGCAATCCGAAATATACCGATCGGACATGACGATTGCGGCATCGATCGCGGCTGCGTCGATCGTCGTGCCGTGGTGTGCGCGCAAGGTGCGCGTCATGTCGTGTAGAGCGAGAATGACTTCTTCCTTGGGCAATTCGCCCACCTCAACCACGTTGAGCCAACGACCAAGTTGCGGCTCGATGACGCGCCGATAAGTGTCGACCTGTGTCGTTAGAATGACTCGCAGGTCAGCTACCTGCAGACCGACGCGCAACTCGGCGGCCGCTTCATCGCCTGGGTCAGCGCCGATGAGTGCGGCAACGTCCTCAAAAAAGAGAATCGCAGACTCCGGGCCTCCGAGTCGTGCGATCTCCTTGCGTATCTGTTGCAGCTTTTCGCCAACGGCCCCACGAACGCCGCTTCCCGCAATGAGCGACGCGGCGTCCACTTCGATAAGCAACGGTCCCTTACCTGCGTATCGCTTTGCGAGCCCTCTCACAATGCTCGTCTTGCCGACGCCCGAATCACCGATCAAGATCGCGTTCGGCGCATGTTTTCGCCCCAAAATGTCCTCGAGTTGATCGATTTCGCTCTGTCGTCCGATCACGCTCTCTGTGTGCGAGACCAACCGCGCCACAGCGGCGAGAAGCGGCAACTTTTGCGGATCAAGAACGCTCACAGGCGCCGCTTCCTTACGTCTTGGCCGCTCGGATGAAGGCGCGACGGTGCGTCGTGGCAAGGACCGCGGTTCCGGCCTTAGGGGTGCCTTCGCTTCACGCTGGGGGCTACTCGTCGGAAGCCTCGCCAACAATGGAGCTTTGGCTTGTGGCGCCGCGGTTTGGGGCTTCTGTGCGATCCGCTGCGTGTTCGGGCTTCGCGGAGGTTCGACGACCCCGAGCGCGATCTGCATGGCGTGCGACCGCAACTTATTTACGTCGATTCCACACTGCGTAATCAAACGATGCGAAGCCGTCTTGCGATCCTGGCAAAGCGCGAAGAGCAGATGCACCGCCCCCGCTTCGCGAATCGTCGATCGACATGCAAAGTCTCGCGCTCTCTCGACGGTGACTTCAAAGGCGTCGGGCGCATCGTCGGTCGTCACTCTGGCGGACTTGAGAAGCATCTCGGCTTCAAGACGACGCTCACTCAAAAGAGCTTGCGCCGGACCTGCAACGGAGGCGAGCGCCGCTAGCAAGTGGCCGGTCGACGGGCGCTCCTTTCGTTGCCGAGCAAGGTCGAAGGCCTTGCGCCGAATCACCAACAGTTCGCTTTCACCACGTGGAGAAGCCATTCCTTGACGGGTCGCATGTCCCACATGGCCTGGGCAACAAAGCGGATCTCTTCATGCGTTCAGTTGCTGATTTTGCATTTGCTCACCAATTCCCACTCAACAAGCACAAGAAAGTGACCGCTACATCCAGTGACCCCTTGAAACTGACCGACGGGTCAATAATGAGAGAAGTGCATGCCACGCATTGCTGACCCGACCGCAAAGATCGCGCTTCTCCGTTCGGCCGCCGAGGTGTTCGCCGAATCGGGCCTCGACGCCGCCAAGGTCGAAGCGATCACCACGCGCGCAAAGCAATCGAAGGGTGCGTTTTACCTACACTTCGCGACGAAAGAAGAAGCGTTTCGCCAAGTGGTGGAGGGTTTCCTCGCCCAGCTCGCGGCGATCTATCAGTCGCCAAGCGCGATTGAGTCGCTGCCCACAGACAGCCCCGGGATGATCCGTCTTTGGCTCGAACGCGATGAGCAGATGTTTGCGTTCCTCTGGCAGAACCGGCAAATCTTGTCGATCGTCGCCGGTTGCCAAGGTCAACACTCTTACCTACTTGAAGCGTTCCGTAACGAGATGCGAAAGACCTGCAACGAGTGGATCCAAGAGGCGCAACGCCGCAATATCGTCGTCTCTGCGCTCGATGACGAGCTCGTCACGACGCTCGTATGCGGCGCATACGACGGGCTCGTTCGCAAGATGCTTAAGATGCCCAAGCAGCCACCTATCGGCGAGTGGTTGCGCCAGACGTTGTCGATTCTCATGCGGGGTCTTGGCACGCCGGTTCTTTTTCGTTCGCTTCAGAAGTCCAGGTTGCTCTTGCTTTCGGCCCCATCCAAGCGCGCAACGCGCGCTGTTATGAGCAACGGTCGCGCCCGTCGCTCGAGGCTTCCCACATGAGTGATCCGCCCATGTCCCATGTCCATTCCCCGACTGCGCCGCACGGCACCTCGTCAAAGGGACTCATTCGATTCACGATGTTTGCGGTGGCGGCCACCACGCTCGCCATCCTTGGACTGATCGGGTGGCGCGGATCGCAGGCTGTCCAGAAGCGGTCGCTCCTCTCCGCCGAACGAGACACGGCTCAAGTTGCCGCAACGAAAAAGCCCGCCGTTGTCACAACGCATCCGTTGCCTGCGGTCCTCAGACCTCACGTCGAACTCATCGGCACACTGAAACCATGGCGTGAAGCAGACATTGGGTTTGAGACCATGGGCAGGCTCGTTCGCGTGAACGTGGTGACCGGCCAGACCGTCAAAACAGGCCACTCGCTTGGCATTCTCAACGGAGAGCGCGCAGGCGAAGTCACGTCAATCAAAGATGCGTCGGTCCGCGCGGCGCTTGCCAGTCTTGCGCTCGCAGAAGACGCTGCCAAGCGCACCGAAGCGCTCGCGGCAACAAAGTCGATCCCAGAAGCGCAGGCTGAGCAAGCGCGTCAGCAACTCGCGCTCGCAAAGGCACAACTCGAAGCTGCAAAAGGCGACGCGCAACTCTCGCGCACGGGGGCCGGCCTCAATTCGCTCAGCGCACCATTCGATGGAATTGTGACGCGCGCCCCAAGCGCTGGCGGCGCCGTCGTGCAACCCGGCACGCCACTCTTTCGTCTGGAGGACCTGTCACGCCTACGTCTGTCGGCATCGGTAAGCGAAGACGACGCCGCGCTGATCAAAGTGGGACAGCGCGTGACCATTCGGTACCGAGACGACAAAGTTGTCGGCAAGGTCTCGACACTCGTTCCCTCGCTCGATCCGATGACGCGGCGAGCGCCGGTTGAGATCGAAGTGAAGAACGACCAAGGTACACCGCTTTTTGGTTACGCCTTCGTGCGCGCGACCATCGAAGTGGGTGCCGAAGTGTCCGCCCTGCGCGTGCCAGCCACTGCGCGTCGCCCCGGTTCGCAAGACGAACTGGTAAAGATCGAGAACGGCAAGGCAAGCATCGTTCGGGCGACCTTTGCACAAGACGAAGACGGATCGTGGCTTGTGCGGGGAGGAGGCCTCACCGCAAACGACACGATCGCCACATCACCGTCAGGTGAAACCAAAGACGGCGACCTGATCGAGCAAACGGAACTGCGCTAAGCATCGCGGCCCCATACGAAAGAGCGCCAAATGAACCTGTCAGCGATCGCAATTCGGCGACCCGTCTTCACTGTCATGGTGACGCTCGCCCTCATCGTGCTTGGGCTCATGGGGTATTCGAACCTTGGCACCGACCTCTTTCCCGACGTCAGCATGCCGGTCGTCGTCGTGAACGTTCCCTACCCCGGTGCTTCGCCGACCGAAGTCGAGGAGCTGGTTACCAAGCAGGTGGAAGATGCGATCGTTTCGCTCAACGGCATCGACCGCATCAAGAGCCTTTCGCGCGAGAGCTTGAGCACCGTCATCGTGCTCTTCAAGCTCGAGAAGAACATTCAAGAAGCCGCGACCGAAGTGCGCGAACGCGTCGCACAAGTGAAGTACAAACTCCCTCAAGAGATCAAGGAACCCGCAATCACGCGCATCGACGTCAGCGCAGCACCGATTCTCACTTACACGCTGCTCGGCTCCGGGCGCTCCCTTTCGGAGATCCGGAAATTCGCAAAAGACATCATCAAGCCGGCCCTTGAGCAGCTCGACGGCGTCGCACAAGTCAACGTCACAGGTGGCGCGGAGCGCGAGATTCACATCGACCTCGATCTCGCGAAGGTCGACGCACTCAACCTGAACCCGCTCGCTCTTATCGGCCAACTGCGTCAGCAGAACCTCACCGTTCCTGCGGGTCACTTCGATCAAGGCACGAGAGAACTATCGGTCCGCACCGTCGGTGAGTTCGCGTCAATCGACGAGATTCGCAACTTAATAGTCGCGACAGCCCAAGATGGCTCGGCAACTCGCTTGAAGGATGTGGCACGTATCGACGACACTTTTGAGGAACAACGAACCCGTGTCCGAACGAATGGTGACCCGTCAGTCACCTTCGAAATCGTGAAGCAGTCGGGCACCAACACCGTTGCCATTTCCGACGCCTCGAAGGCGAAGCTCGCCACAATCGAAAAATCGTTTCCGTCCGGTTACAAAACAAATCTCATCATCGATCAGGCGAGGTTCATCAAAGAGAACACGCACGAAGTGAACGTCGCGATCTTCTTCGGCGGCGCGATGGCCATCCTCGTCATCTTAATGTTCATGCTCGACTTGAGGTCGACGCTCATCAGCGCTGTCGCTCTTCCGACGTCCGTCGTGGCGACCTTCTTCATCATGTATGTGCTCGGCTTTTCGCTCAACATGATGACGCTGCTCGCGCTCAGTCTCGCGATCGGTTTGCTTATCGACGACGCGGTCGTCGTTCGCGAGAACATCAGTAAGTTTCTCGAACGCGGCGTAGAGCCGCGCACCGCAGCGCTCGAGGGCACGAAAGAGATCGCGCTTAGTGTGTTCGCCACCACGCTCACGATCGTCGCGGTCTTCGTCCCAGTAGCGTTCATGAAGGGCATCGTTGGTCAGTTCTTTCGGCAGTTTGGCCTAACGATTTCGGCAGCCGTGTTGGTATCGCTTTTCGTTGCGTTCACGCTCGACCCCATGCTCTCGAGTCGCTTTTCGAAGCCTCATGTGCCCATCGAAAAAGATCCATTTCGTTACGTCAAGCGGCCGTTTTTGGCGGTATTCAACGCGATCGACGACGTTTATCGCGTGCTCTTGATGTGGTCGACCCGGAGCTTCTTCACTGGCGCTGCAGTTGCTGCGACGGCGATCGGGTCATTCGTCATGATGGGCGTGGTGCTCGGACTCATGGGCAACGAGTTCGTCAACTCCGAAGACCGCAGTCAATTCGTCGCCGAACTCGAGCTTCCGGCCGGAACGTCGCTCGATGAAACGGCGCGCCTTACGGAGGTCGCTGAGAGAAAATTGCTCAGCGACAAGCGAATTGTAACTGTTCTTGCGACGATTGGGCCGAACGGCGAGGTAAACAAGGCTCGGTGGCGCGTCGTGACGGTTCCGAAGGTCCAGCGCTCTGTCGGCATCATTGTGCTGAAAGACCTGGCGCGGGACGCGGCAAAGTTAATCCCCGACGCAAAAATCGCCGTCTCGGATCCAGCCTTCGTCGAGGGTGCTGCCACTGAAGCGCCGATCATGGTGCAGGTGCGCGCGAACACCTATGAGGAGCTCGCGCCGCTCGCGAGAGAGTTCGAGCTCGCGCTCAAGAAAATTCCTGGCGCAGGTGACGTGCAGATGAAGTACACGCCCGGCCAACCCGAACTCCGCGTTGCCGTCGATCGGGACAGAGCCGCGGTTGAGCAAATGCCGGTAGCGCAGGTGGCGTTGGCGCTTCGCGCGTCGATGACCGGTGAAGAAGCGGGCAAGTTTCGCGAGGGCAAAGATGAGATTCCCATCCGCGTGCGGATGCGCGAGGAAGATCGTAACTCTGTAAGTGCTATTTTAGACATGAGCATGTGGACGCCGAAGGGCCGCGTGTCGCTCCGCGATCTCGCAAAGGTGACCCAAGCCGAAGGCCCCGCGGTCATTGAGCGTGAGGGGCGCGAACGGCAAATTGTCATTTGGGCCTATCCACGCGGAAGGTCACTCGGAGAGATCGTGCCCGACCTCAAGGCGGCCTTCGCGAAGATCAAGTTGCCGAAGAGCGGCGCCTACTACCTTGACGGACAGATTCGACAAATGACCGAGTCCAACGATTCATTTGGAATGGCCGGCATTCTCGGCGGCATCTTCATCTACATCGTGCTTGCGTCGCAGTTCGAGAGCTTCATCCATCCCGTGACGATCATGACGACGCTGCCGCTTGCCGTGGTCGGCGCCATCGTGGCGCTCTTTGTCACCGGGAAGACGATTGCCTTGGGATCGGTGATTGGCATCATCTTGCTGATGGGCCTCGTCACGAAGAATGCGATTTTGCTGCTCGACCGCGCGCTGGTTCGTGTGCGCGAAATGGGTGAGTCGCCGCTCAGCGCGATTCGCGAGGCCGGCCCTGAGCGCCTACGCCCGATCTTGATGACGAGCGCTGCGATGATTCTCGGGATGCTCCCGACCGCGGTGAGCAACGGCGAAGGCAGCGAATTCCGCGCGCCGATGGCGATCGCAGTCATCGGAGGTGTCATCAGCTCGACCCTGCTCTCGCTGATCGTCGTACCGATTTTTTACCTTTCGATCGAGGGGATCAAGGGATGGTTTACGGGACGTAAGATCCGCGACAGCAGACCCATTGCGCCACCCATCGCCGCACCCGCAGAGGAGTAACGAGCAACGCTTAGGCAAAAGTGATGAGACAGAGAGCTAGAGCGGCGCAAGCGGCGAAGACAAGAAGACCCGCCGCGTGATTCGGCGCGAAAAAAAGGAAGGCATATTTGCGCGCGTCGTGCCGCAGCCCAGGTAGAACGCAAGTGGCGAATTTTGCGCTTCTGCGCCAAGTATTTCGTGGATTGGCCCGTCGCCACCGGAAACGCTATCGGCTTACGCTTGGACCATGACGAATCCGCTGCACATTTTGACAACATGGATCGACGACGCAAGAGACGCGGGCGACGATGACCCCTCTGCCATGGCGCTGGCAACCGCTACGCGAGCTGGACTCCCATCGTGTCGGATCGTGCTTTGCCGCGGTGTGGGAGAGCGATCGGTAAGGTTCTTTACGAACTACGAAAGTAGAAAGGGCGTCGATCTGGGCGAAAATAGTGCGGTTGCGGCTACATTTTATTGGCGCAGTCTCGCGAGGCAGGCGCGATTGGAGGGGATCGCCGCGCAGTTGCCGACGAGCGACTCGGATGCGTATTTTCTCGAGCACCGACCCCGTGGACATCGCTTGCAGTCGTGGGCATCGAGGCAGAGCGCGCCCATTGCGTCGCTTGACGAGGTGCGCTTGAGGTACACCGAATTCGAAAAACGATTCGAGGGCCAGATCGTTCCGCGCCCTGACTACTGGGGCGGGTTTGAGATCATCGTCGATACGGTCGAGCTGTGGACCTCAGGCTCAGACCGCCTCCACGAACGTCGCTACTTTAAGCGCGAAGGCGACAGCTGGCTCGAGAGCCTTCTGTCGCCTTAGTCTGATCCGAAGTCCGCGTAGCGCCCGCGTTACTCGCTAGCGCCCGCAGCGGGCGTGCAAGGAACGCAAATCGGGAGCGGCGCCGCTGCCGGCGTCGAGGTCTTCGTCTCGGGTTCGGCGGCTGGCGTATCGGTAGCGGGCGCATCCGTCGCTGGCGCGTCCGTGGAAGGTGTGGCCGGAGCGTCAGTAGCTTTCTCGGCAGCCTTGTCTTCGACGGCGACTGCTGTCTCCTCGGCTTTCGTTTCCGTTTCTTCTTTCGCATCCGTCGCCGCGACTTCAGTCGTTGCTGCAGTCGCTTCAGTCGCAGCTGTCGCGACTTCCGCCGGTGCCGCCTCGACGGGCTTTACTTCCTTCTCGGCGGTGCCGACCTTGTCCTTGAGCAGCTTGACGTCAGCGACAACCTTGGGATCGATGCGTCGAGGCAAGTCGCAGCGGGCGGCCGCCCCCAATGACTTACCGAGCTCGCACGCGCGCTGAGCGAACGCGACTGCGACACCGCGCTTGCCAGTCGTGAGACCCGTCACGCCGTCGGTCGCGGTCTTGTAAGCAGCTTTCGCCTCGTCATCTTTCACCTTGCGGCAGATGCTCATACCGCGCGACGGGCGCTTGTGGCCCATGCGACGCGCTCTCATTCCATGCGAAGGTCCGCCGTGCGGCGCCGGTTTCGCCTTGTCGGCTGGCGCGCCACCTTCGGCGGCTGGCTCCGCCGCGGGTGGCGGCGGTGGCTCTTCGACGGAGATGTGGATGAGTCGCTCGGCGACACACACGTTCGTTAGCGCTTGCTTCATCTTTTCGTCAGTCGCCTTGCGATTCGCTTTGGCAAGCATCCTGACGACCTCGCCGATGTACTCAACGGCAGGAGCAGCAGGAGGCGCGCGGAAAACCTTGCGACGCATTGGCCGACGTCGGCCTTGCTGGCCTTGGCCCTGCGGTCCGCGCTGCATGCCGCGGCCTTGTGGCCCGCGATTCTGACCCGCAGGACGTCCTTTCGGCGCGCGATCGTCTTCCTCTCCGGAAGCTGGGCGGGCGCCACGCCCAACAGGTGGCGGACCTGCAACGGCATCACCAGCCGTCGATGTCGTAACAACCGAGACGACACACAACGCGATCCATTTCGCCAAACGATTCATGTCTGATTCCTCCCGCAGCCATTTGATCCGAGCCCGCCTCAAGAACGGCCGAAACAGTCTCTCTCATAAAGACGCTTATGAAGAGACGCAACCGTGCTCAAAGTGATTCACACGCATTTCAAAACACGATCGAAATGTATCTCACAACAACGAATTTCACTCACAAAGAGGTGCTCAAAACCACAACGGCGCACAAATGCCACAAGCCCGCGGCACTTGCATGCCGCGGGTCTCGCTTCGTGGACTCCTAGAGTCTCGCGCAGGTCTTACTCGCCAGGAGTCTCAGCAGGCGCGGGCGCTGGTGCTGTAGGCGCTGCGGGGCTCTCACCGGGCGTCGCAGCGGGTGCCGCCGCATCGTCATCGTCGTCGTCGTCCGCTGGCGGCGTTTCCGCAGCCGGCTCCGCCGCCGTCGCGTCCGTCGGCTCCGCTGTCGCCGCAGCATCCGTCGCGGTCTCTTCCTGAGCCTCAGCGCCGTTACCGTTCGCCTCTACCGCGGCCTTCGGTCCGACCTTGATGGTGTAGGGCGCCAAGCCGAGGCCTTGCCCATTGAGGAACACCTGCACGAACTTGTTCTGCGTGCCCTTGATGTGAAAGTGAACGCCCTTCACACCGTGAGCGAGCGGCTTCATCACGCAGCTGCAGCCCTTGTCTCTGTCGTCCATCGACTCGAACGTGCACACCTTGACGTCAACAGCGGCGCCCTTGACCTTCTTCGGGCTCTTCGCTGGCTTCTTCGCCTTCGAGTCCTTCTTGTCCTTGCCCTTCTTGTTCTTGGCCGGTTTCGCCTTAGCAAACAGCGTCGTGCGCCACACGTGAACGTTGACCGTGTCGCTCACCGCTGGAGTCGTTGAGATCCACATCTTGTCGCCAGGCGCGATGATGAGGCCCTTGAATGATTCTCCGAAGCCGATCCCGCAAGGTCCGAGTTTCCCAACGCACTTGTAAGGGTTCTGAAGGCCAACTTTGGCAAGCGCGGCGTTGGCCGCAGTGAAGCCCTTTCGGACCCCCTGATTGACCTTGCCATCCTTTGAGACGACGCTGCAGAGAGCCTTACCGGCACCCTTCGACGACGACTTGCCGCTATCGGCATCTTCGGTGCCCGCCTTCGCGCAAGCGTTCTCAACCGCTTTGTCGAATGCCGCTTTCAGTGGCTTGCCGATGCGCTGAAAGAGCGTGACGCACTTCTCAGCGGACAGCTTGTCAGCCTTGGGCGCTTTCGTCTTCGGCTTAGCGTGACCATCGTCGTCATCTGCCTTTGGCTTCTTCGACGGCGCGTGACCACCTTCGTGACCCTCGGCGGCGATAGCAGGCAACGCAACGGCAGAGGTAGACACCACAACGAGGCCGCTCATCATCCATTTTGAAAAATTCATCAGTGTCCCCTCCGGACAAGTGAGGTCAAACCCTCGGTAAAGGGTGAGACGCGGTTCGACGTCTTTCAATTCAGAGAAATCATTGCAAGAAGGAACGGCTACATTTGAGCGCTATTTCATGAGAGTAATTCTCTTTCGAACGGATGGGGCGCCTGTTTATCGCGAGGCACGGAGAAACTGATTACAACCTCGCACAGCGCTGGCAAGGCACGAGCGACATTCAACTCAACGATCGTGGCCGCGCCCAGGCGACGGCGCTTGCGGCTCGTATTCGCGTGCTTGGTCTTGAGGTCGCAGCAGTCGGCAGCAGCACCCTTTCACGCGCCTACGAAACCGCGCAAATCGTCGCAATGGGGTTAGGGCTACCCACACTGACCCCCGACGTACGCCTCCGCGAGCGGTCGTTTGGGGTGTTCGAGGGGCTTACATACACCGAATGCGAGGTCAGGTTTCCGGAGGTGAATGCACGCTACCAAGTGGACCCGACCGCGCAGCCAGATGGCGCAGAAGGATACGATAGGGTGGTGGCGCGGGTGCGAGAAGCCGTGATGGAAGCGACGAGAGTCAAGCCGCACTCGCTCCTCATCGCCCACGGTGGCGTCATGCGAGCATTGGTCAGCAGCGTTCACAAGGAGCAGGTCGTCCCTCGCATCTGGAACTGCGCGTTGTACGAGCTGGTTGTCACCGAGGAGACAATCGTGAGCGCGACGCTGGTAGAAGGACAAGCGAGTTACGGTTAGCGCTGGTTGCGACTGACGGTATGCTGCGGGCGATGAAAAACGCGCTGGTCACTGGGTCGGTATTTGTCACGCTCGCGATCGCATGTGGACCAGGAGGCAAGTCGCCGAATACCGTGACCGCCGCCACCTTGGAAAAGGAGCGCGTTGAGATCGGAATGCCGCGCAAGTGCTTGGCGCGACAAAAGATCGATTCGCTTATCGGAAAACACGGGCGCGCGCATCCGTCAGCCTCCACGGAGGAATACGACTCGGCGGCACTACCCGTTCCCAGAAAGCGATCGCACGACGGAAAGAGTGCGGAGGCTGCATACGAGCTGGTGGCGCCAAGTACCGTTCTCTTGCGCACGCCGCACGCAATGGGCACGGGCATCATCGTGAATGCAGAAAAAGGCCTTATTCTCACGAATTTTCACGTCGTGGAACCGGGAAAAGAGGACGACTTTTCATTCAAGCTCCACATCGATCTCGGTCACTTGACGCCGACGGGTCGCATGGAACGATCGGGCAAGACGTACACAGGTGTCGTTGTCAAAGCCGATCCCGTGCGCGACCTTGCCATCGTCAAGATGGTTGACCCTCCGACCAAGCTCCGCGCCATCACGATCGCCGAACGCGATCCGCATATTGGCGAGGCCGTTCTCGCGGTGGGCCACGCCGGTATCGGCTTCTTGTGGGCGGCAAAAGGCTGTCAAGTGGCGAGCATCGGAGAGCAATCGCACGACATGAGCATGCTGCAGGGTATTTCGTGTGAGAGCGCTGGCACGGGCGAAGACGCGACGGCAAGTCAGGCTCGGTGCGAACACCAACGCAAACAACTGTCAGAGGCCGTGGCGAACATCCACCAAGGACTCGAAGTACAAACCGATTGCTCCATCACCCATGGCGACAGCGGGGGTCCTCTTGTTTCGGCGGACGGCGAACTGCTCGGAATCAACCAGAGCATTCGCACGGACGCCGCAACGACATCGTTTCATGTGCATGTCGCCGAAGTGCGCGAGTTCGTCAAAAACATCGGCGACAAGCCGGTGCAACTGCCGCCCGATCCATGGTGCGAAGGCGGGAGCTTCGCAACGCTTGAGGACGTCGACCTCGACGGCACCGCCGATACGCTCATCACGAAGAAGCTAGGCATGTATGGCAAGGTCGAAGGGCTCAGTCTCTTGATTGATCTCGATCAAGATACGGCTGAGAAGAGAAAGAAGGACCCGGAGGCACCGTTCGATGCAGAGGTCGCCGTGCTCACTCATCCCGATAGGACGTTCATCTACTACGACACGGACGCGGACGGTCGGCTCGACGTTCTTCTTATCGACAAGACCTCAGACGGCATTCCCGACATTGCGTATCGGGTCGGTGCGGACGAGACGCTCACCGAGGACAACAGCTTACTGTCTGTCAAGGACCTTGACGTTTCGATGATCAAGGATGCCGCTTCTGCTGCGCGACTCGGCGCCATCGCAAAGGTGATTCGACCTTCCGACGTGGGGGCATTTACCTCTACCGCCGCCCTCACGAGCGCGAAAGTAACGCCGCCCGATCTGCACTGGGGAGGGAAGCGCAAGGGGCTCCTCATCGACAGCGACGGTGATGGAATCGCCGATACGCTCGGGATCGAGAGCTTCTACACACGCGGCTATTTGGTCGATAGCGACCAAGATAGCCCGCGCGACATGAAGGTCGGCGCCAAGCTGAAGACTCTGGGGAACGCCGAGAAGTTCGACGCGGAAGCAGCTTTCGTCGAGCAAGCTGGCTCACGTTGGGCCCTCTACGATACCGACGGCGACAACCACATGGACCTCGCGTTGCTCTCCCCGCGGTTCGACGACTTGGGCGTCGCACTTGGAGCGTGGAACATCGCCAAAGACGGTTCGCTCACGAACGCTCCTGAGAATCACGGTCGACGCATCTTCCGGCTCGCACTTGCTGGCGCGAGAGCCAAGGCTGCGGCATCAAAAATGGGCGTCGTCGCGACAGATGATGGATTGAATTCGTTTCCGAATCCGAAGGACCCCGACGCGGACTTTGCTTACCGAGACGTGAAGGGCTTTCCAAAGGTCATCATCGAAGCGCAATCGAAAACGACGCGCGCCACCATGTTCGATCTCGACAACGACACCAAGGGCGATTCAAAACAAACAGCGGAACAGCTGGTCAACAGCGGCGCCTTCGATGCCGAGGTGGCCTACTTGTACCACGGTGATCTTGCCTGGGTGTTCTACGACACGGACGGCGACAAGCTGTTCGACTTGGTCCTTTGGTCATTCGAGCCGGGGACCGGCAAGTCTGTACGTGCGTATCGCATCGACAACGCAACCAAGAAGACGACCTTCGATCGCGAAGCGTCCAACGGTCCGCTTATTCGGCATTCGGTCTTCAAGAACAAGGCAATCGGAGCAAAGCTCAAGAAGATTGCGGACATGATCTACAAGCCTCAAGCGGTCGAGGACTGATAGTTCAAGAAGTTGACGAACTAGTTCGTATTCGAAACGCCCACAATGCGGTGGCGATCGTCGCAAGCGCGCCGGCGCCCGCGGTCACGTCAAGCGCCGTCGTCCAGCCTCGTGTCTGGGCGAGCGAGCCAATAATGGGTGGTGCGGCCGCACCCGCGAGGTACCCCGATCCATCGATGAATCCGACCGCCGCCGATGACGCGCGCTTGCCGCCAAGGTCGATCACGACCGCGCCTAGAAGCAACGTGTACGGTCCCTGCAAGAACAAACCACAGACGCCGATGACCATGGCCGCTGTGAGCGACGAGTGAATGGGTGCATGAGCAAGCACCAGGACCGCAGCGACATGAAGGCCAAGAAATACGGCCATAACGGGCGCGCGCCTACCGGGTCCGAACCTGTCGCTGAGCCTGCCGGCGACGAGTGCGCCAATGACGCCTCCGATGCCAAAGAGTGCGCTCTTCGTAACCGATGCGGAGAACGCACCGCGTTCGCCGGCCTTGATGGATAGTTCCTGCAGGAAGGTCACCGTCCAGCTTCCAAAGCACATTTGCACGAACGTCAACATTGTTGACAATACAATCGCAACCCAAAACGACGACTTCCTGACGAGCGCAGCAAGGACGAGTGCGTACGGCCGTTGATCGCCTTGGTCAACCGTCGCTTCTTCCGGAACTTCATCTTTCGGAAGAAGAAGCAGCGCGAGCGTCGCGATCACGAAGAGCAGCGCGGGGTTCACGCGAAAGAGGCCACGCCACGACGACGAATGCTCGAGCACTTGCGCCGAAATCAAAATCGCAACGAAGGCGCCTGCAACGTAGCTGATCGAGATGAGTCCCATTTTCGCGCCACGTTGGTGAGGAGCGAACGTGCGCGAAGCGATTTGAACAACGCCGCTCCAGCCACCCCCCTGAAAAATGCGGTTGCAGCTTGCAAGCACTGCGAGGACGAAGAGCGAGGGCGCAAAGCTCATACTGAAGCTAAGGACCACCGACCCAAGGGCGCACAGTGCAAGTAGTGCGCGCCCGCCAATGCGATCGCCGAGCGCACCCATGCTCACTTTGCCGATGGAGTGGCCCAAGACCACCCAGCCCATAGCAGCACCCCATTGCGCCTTGTCGTACCCGAGAGAGCCAAGAAAAGGCAGCTGAGCGGCGTCAACATTTGCGCGGCACAAGTGGAACGAGCCGTAGAGCACGATAAGCACGATCGTGATCCTCGTCTCGCGCTTCAGGATTGCCATTGAGAGAGAAGTGTATCCGCGCGCGCGCCAGCAGTGAATTATGGCGGTGGTGCGAATCGCGAGTCGGCGGGAAACGGATTCGCGCTGTCACGAAGGTACTGATCATTCCAAGACGATCCGCGTTCGGCGAAAAACGCGACTCCGATGACACCAACGTCGCGACCTCGACCCGTGCGAACAGCGTACGAGTCGTGCACCGCACCAAAGCGGAAAGTCGCGACTTCGCGTTCGCTCTTACGAAATCCATCGATTTGGGCCGTACCGTAGGCATCGACGATGTAGCCGCGATTCGATAGTTCACCATCTTTACCATTTATCACGTCGATGCCATCGACGGTGGCAACGGCTTCGACGCGACGCGGGGAATGGTTACGAATCACAATCTGGTAGGCATCACCCGACTGGCCGATCACAATGAGACGTCCGCCACTTTCGATCGCGTCATAGAGCTGCCCGTTGGGGTGGGTGATCGAGACCGACAGCCATCCGCCCCGGATTGCGTAGTTCGCCGTCTGTCGGGCATCGCTGCGATATCCGATGAATCGATCGACGCCGCGTCGATCATCATAGTTGAGACTAAGGACCGAAAGCGGGCTCTGGCTGGCGCGCTCAAACTGCGTTTCAAACGTGCGTGAGTACCGCCCCTCGCCCCACTCGGTACCGAGGCCACGGCGTTCGCTTGGGTACGGCGTGCTTGACTGCGCACCCTGCGGCGCATCGCCGGCGCTCGGCGAAATCGGATACGGCGTTGCCTCGCCACTCGGAGCGCTGTTCCGCGCCATCGGCTGCTCGCCGCGCGACATGGGCGATGATGCGGGCGCGTAGCCGGTGTTTCCGCCGCCGCAGGCCCCGAGGGCGAAGGCGACACCAAGGACGAATAGGTTGCTTCGCATCCAGCTAGAACGGGTGAAACTCGCCGGCCTTACACCGGTTCGCGCTACGTTTCCATGAACCATGAACGTAACCCTCGTCGCGCAGCTCGCTTCCGCCGTTGCGGTCGTGGTTGCGGTGATTTTTGGCACGCTGCAGATCCGCCAGATGCGCAAAACGCGCGCTCTCTTCGCTCTCGCCGAGCTCGTGCGTTCCATGCAAACACCCGAGTTCACCCGGAGCGTTCGGATGGTTCTAGCGCTGCCCGATCGCGCCGACCCAAGCGCAATTCGCGATGACAACGAGATGGCGACGGCTGTTTTCGCGGTGAGCCACGTGTTCGAGAGCCTCGGGGTGCTCGTCTTTCACCGCATCGTACACATCAACTTGGTTGACGATTTGATGGGCGGCTACGTTCGCGTTTCGTGGATGAAGCTAGCGCCCTACGTTGAGGCGCAACGCTTGGAGATCGGCGGCTACTATGGTGAATGGATGCAGTGGCTCGCTGAACGTCTTCTGGAGCATCCAAGCGAGGGGAAAGTGCGCGGCGCGCACGTCGCGCACCGCTTGTGGCGACCTTAGGCGTGTCCCGCGCTGGGGTTTCCCTTTGCTCTTCGCTGCGGAGAGGGCGGGCCGCTTCGCTCCCTCCTACGCTCGAACATGATGCTCGCAAAGCCTCGCATCCTGTTCGGCCCGGAGCCTCTCACCCGCGCTGGGGTTTCCCTTTGCTCTTCGCTGCGGAGAGGGCGGGCCGCTTCGCTCCCTCCTACGCTCGAACACGATGCTCGCAGCTCGCATCCTGTTCGGCTCGGAGCCTCTCACCCGCGCTGGGGTTTCCTCTTGCTCTTCGCTGCGGAGAGGGCGGGCCGCTTCGCTCCCTCCTACGCTCGAACATGATGCTCGCAGCTCGCATCCTGTTCGGCTCGGAGCCTCTCACCCGCGCTGGGGTTTCCCCTTGCTCTTCGCTGCGGAGAGGGCGGGCCGCTTCGCTCCCTCCTACGCTCGAACATGATGCTCGCAAAGCC
>JAHFDY010000229.1 GCA_023248735.1 Myxococcales bacterium | reverse complement strand
CGGAGGCGCCGCCGTTGATTGGGCGGCGCGTCCGATCGCTTTGATTCGCTTCCTGAAATCCGATTCGTCACTCAATGAGATCTCTTTTCCTCCCCAGCGCGTTTCAAGATAGGCGAGCGTGAGCGCAAGGACGTCGGCGGCGAGGTTTTTGTTGGCTGCGCCGACTTCGACGGCAAAGCGAAGCGGCGGCGTGGCGACCGATCGCACGAAGCCGACGTGGGCGAGCGTCGCCTCGAGATCGCGATACAATGCAACCGACCGCTCAGCATGATGGCTTATCGGCAGCGATCCATCGCGCCCTGACTTGGTGTCGCGGCGTCGCCGTAGATAGCGAATCGCAAGGCCAGTAGCGATGGCGAGTGCGCTTGCCATCGCAATCTTCTTCAGTGGTGGACGCTCGAGGTCGGCTTGCTTGATGCCTGTCCTCCTCGCGATCGAATGAAAGACGCCGGTCTGCAGCCGCATATCGTAACCGACAATGTAACGATTCCAGCGTTGCGAAAGCGCGTCGACAAAGTCGAGCATGTATCCACGCATGCCCGTCGGAGCCGATGCCGAAAGGGTGCCTGCGGCAGGCGTGGGATCGTACGTTTGCCAAACGCCTTGCGAGCGATCGTCTGCGAGCAACACCTCAACCCACGAATGCGCATCTCCTTGGCGGACCGCGTAGAAGCGGCCGAAGCGGTTGAAAATGCCGCCGACGAGACCTGTTACGTTTCGGGTGGGCACGCCGACGCTGCGCAAGAGCATCGCCATCGCCGTCGAGAAAAACTCGCAGTGGCCCGCGCGTGATTCGAAAAGGAAATGATCGAGCGGGTCAGGCTTCCCGCCCGAAGGTGACGCCAAACTGTAACCATAATTGCTACGAAGATAGGTTTCGACCGCTTTTGCTTTCGCGGCGGACGTGTGCGCGTTTGCGGTGAGATCGACCGCGAGTTTGCGAAGACGCTCCGACAAGAGCGGAGGGAGCGTAAGGTACCGCGCGACGCGATCGCTTGAGGTGCTCTCGGCGTACCGAACAGCCTCGCGACCAACACTCACCTCGTAGCGCAATCCGCGCATGTCTTGGTTCGTGTAGCGAAAGTCCTGTTCGTGCCCACGGCTTAGCTCGAGCGGTTGGTTGACGACAACTTGGTGTGGCATGAGCGAGAGATCAACGGTGCCCTCCGGAATGAAGATCACGGGTGGGTCGATGGGCTCGAGATCGATCGTGAGTTTGGAATTGGCCTTGCCTTCCGCGAGCGCATTGCGGACAGTGCGATCGCCAACCGTGCGCTCACGCGAAGGGTCCGAACGAAGCCAAGCGCGTCCGTCGTAAGTGTCGAACGCGGCGCCACGGAATCGCACAGGATAGCGCGGTGGAGGCTCTGCAAGACCTTCTACTTCGAAGCGAAGCGCGAGTGCGGAGTCGCTGCGTAGTACACCTACTTGACCAAGGTCGACGTGGTCCGAAAAGCCGATCATCGTGCCGCTCCTTCCGTGATTCACGCTGAAGAGCGAGAGACCTACACGAGGAAAGAGCACGAACAGGACGGCCGTGAACGACAGTACAGGCAGCGCAAGCCCCAAGGTCGCCGCGAGAAACGACCGACCGACGACACGGCGGCTTCGAAGGATGCGCGGCACGTCGACAGGTAGTCCCGTGCGATCGCGCGCACCTTGCCGATAGTTGCCCTCAACCTCGCGCCGCAAGTGGCTAAGCATGAGGGCACCGGGCGCGATGAGGACGAAGGCAATGAAGCAGACGCCGTAGGCGAAGCTCCCTCCGAGCACCGTGCCCGTGACGAAGTGCACGAGTGCGAGCAAGATTATTTGTTGATCATGCGCCGCGCCTCTGCGGGTCATCAGACGCACGACTTGAAGCAGAGCTGCGAACTCGACCGCAACCTCAATGCCTGGCGCTCCCCGAACAAGATGGACGAGCTCGTTGGCCAGGACGCCCAGAGGCGCGAAGGTCGCAACCGTTTGCATCTGAGGCTTTTGGGCCCATGATTCCGGGACAAACATCGCGGCGATGAGTCCAACGATGAGCACGGCGTTGGTCAGCGGCGACAATGACGACGTACTCACGATCGCGAGCACGCCGAGCGCCGCGAGGGCATTCGTGAACAGGCGGTGAACAAATCCGAAGCGCACTAGCCGCCCAACTCATCGACGGGTTCAATCAATGCGAGGAACCGCAAAACCGGGTCGACACCCTTGCCGCGATCGGCCTCAACGCGCGCCCGTGCAGTCGTTGTCACCGTCACTCGGTCGCCGCGACGGATATGTGCGAGGGCGCGCGAGGCGACATCGCGAATGCGCTCTTCGAAGCCGATGGCCCATTGCGCTTGCTCGCCGGGGGGCCGCATGACCTCAAGCTCGAGTGATACCTCCGGGTGTGCGTCAGCCGCACGCTCCTTGAGTACGAGTTGGCCGATGGCCGCTGATTTGCGCCAGTAGATGTTACGAATCTCTTCGCCCTGGCGGTGACCGCGAAGGCCGATCACTTCCTGGCTCGCGCCCAATCGGGCTGCCGTCGACTGCCCATCGATGTGGCGGGCTGCGGGCGGTGGAAGGACAACGTTGTCCACCGCGGGGTAGATAATGAGCTCCTCTTGGGCAGCGATTTCGCGCGACTTTTCAAAGAGCCCAAAGGGGAAACGAGTGGCAACGCGAAAACCGACGTGAAGCTCGCGACCACGCCGACTCGGCGTACGCCGATAGGCCGCGACCTGCGAAGAGCGAGGGCTCACCTTGAGGAAGAAGCAACGTTTGTCGGCGGGCTGACCCGCGCGCAGGTCTTCGACCTCGATCGCATAGGACGGCATTCGTAACTTTGCGTTGTAGATTTCGATCTCCACAAGATGGGGCCGGCCGACCTGTGCGCGAGCGGGGAGCTTGCGTTTCACGACCAGATTGCGGAGCGCGACCTCGCTCAGAATGCCGCTCACGATGATGAGGGACAGAAGAACGCCAAGGAGAAGATAGAGAAGGTTGTTGCCCGTGTTGATGGCTGCGAACCCCACGCCAAGCGTAATACCGACAAGGAACTTACCTTCTTTTGTGAAGCGCAGTTTGCGAGGTGCACGGAAGCGCTCGCGAAAACGCTTCACAGTCAACCAAATTGACGATACATTCGGTCCGTCGGCTTGAGGTGGTGCGGCGTTCATGGCGCGCTTTCTTGTCGTTGTTCTGGCGGCTCAAAGTGGAACGGGGATTCGTCCGATCAAATCGCGGACGATCGTTTCGGCTTCATCACGAGAGGTCGAGTAGCCATCGCCCGAAGCCGCAAGACGCACGCGGTGCGCAAGAACGGCCAGCGCGCAGTCTTGCACGTCATCGGCAATGCAGTAGGCACGACCCCGCAGCGCAGCCCGGGCCCTCGATGCGGCCGCGAGTGCAAGGGCTCCACGGGGAGAAACTCCGAGCGAGAGCATCGGTGAGGAACGCGTCGACTGAACGAGCGCTTGGACATAGTGCGCGAGCGCAGGATCGAGCGAGACCCGCGCGGTTTGGCGTTGCAATGCGACGAGGGTGTCGAGTTGCAGCACAGGCTTGCCCTGGGTGCTCTCGATGCGTCGGGGGCCATCCACGAGAAGACGTGCCTCGACCGCGGGCGGCGGATAGCCGATTCGAATACGAATCAGAAAGCGATCGAGCTGCGACTCGGGCAACGGAAACGTACCCGCAAAGTCGCTCGGGTTTTGGGTGGCAATAACGAAGAACGGGTCCGGCAAGGGGAGCGTCTGGCCTTCAAGCGAAACCTGCCCTTCATTCATCGCTTCAAGGAGGGCCGACTGCGTGCGGGGGCTCGCACGGTTGATCTCATCGGCGAGTACGACATTGGCAAAGATGGGACCCTGGCGGACGACGAAATCGCTCGTTCGTTGGTCGAAAACGGACACGCCGAGAATGTCGCTCGGGAGCATGTCGCTCGTGAACTGAATGCGCCGCAGCTCTCCGCCGACAGCGTTCGCGAGCGCGCGAGCCAGCGTCGTCTTGCCAACGCCAGGAACATCTTCGATCAGCAAATGGCCGCGTCCGAGCAAGGCAACGAGCGCGAGCTCAACTGCCTCCTCCTTGCCCTCAAGCGCTGACGAAACCGTGTCACGGAGTCGGCGAATCGCTTCGAGTTCGTTGTTCGCCATGGCGGCGGCGGCCGTCATGCGTGCAAGGGTAGCAGTTCGAGTTGGGGCCCTGCGCGATCATTTTCGACTGAGTGCGGCAGGCGAAAGTTGGGCTGCCCACCGGGGCGGATGCGAGGCTACCTTGTCGCTGTGGGCGTTCTCGTGGAAACCGTGAAGGTAAGTAAGTTCTACGGAACGACGCGCGCGCTCCTTGAGGCAACCACACGCGTGGAGGGTGGTGAGGTCGTGGCGTTTGCAGGGCCCAATGGTTCTGGAAAATCAACGCTTCTTCGTGTGCTATCCACACTAACAAGGCCTTCGCGCGGCGTTATTCGCTATCCGGCTCTCGGCATCGCCCTCGAGGACATACGTCCACAAATTGGGTTCGTGGCCCACGAAACGATGGCCTACCCAGACTTGTCAGCCCTTGAGAGTGTGGAGCTCGCCGCCGAACTACTGGGTACCGCGGCCAAAGCTCGCGTCGCTGCGACCGCGCGGCGAGTGGGCCTGGACGCGTTTGCCCAGCGGCCGGTTCGGACGTGCTCACGTGGACAGCGCCAGCGCGTGGCCATCGCTCGGGCGATTGTGGGGGCACCAAAGCTGTTGCTGCTCGACGAGCCCACGACGGGTCTCGATGAGATCGGCGTCGCTGCGTTGCGCGCACTGCTCGTCGAGGAACAGGAGCGCGGTGCTGGGATCGCGCTGGTCATCCACGACCGGGGATGGGCGGACGATATCATTACGCGCGACGTGTGCCTCGAGCGAGGACGGGTGCGGG
>JAHFDY010000095.1 GCA_023248735.1 Myxococcales bacterium | reverse complement strand
GTGGAGCCGTTGGGTCGGCTACGACGTCCACAAACACCACGAGCCGCCGTTGCCCTTGAACGCATTAGGTGGCCATGTCGATGTGCCCCGCATGCGCGAAGGAGGAATGGGCGCGCAGTTCTTTGGCCTCGTGTCCCTGCCCTTTATGGGTAGAACGCGAGGGCTCGCACGCGCAGTGCACGAGCAAATCGATTCGCTTGAGGGTGCCTTGTCGCGCGATCCATCGGGCCTTCGATTGGTCAAGAAACCTGATGAAATAGACGCCTGCAACAGGATTGGCACCATGGCGGCGTTGCTCGGCATCGAGGGAGCGCACGCGCTCGAGGGTGACATTGACAAGCTCGACGCGTTTGCTAAGCGCGGCGTAAGGTACCTGGGTCTGTTACATTTCTCCTCGAACGAAGCTGGTAGCCCCGCGTACGGCTCCGGACGCAAAGACCACGAAGGACTCACGGCTTGGGGCCGGAAGCTCGTCGAGCGCTGTGAGGGCCTTGGCGTCATCGTCGACCTTGCCCACATTAACAAGCGCGGCTTTCTCGACGCGTGTGCAATGGCCACCAAGCCTCCCGTCGTCAGCCACACGGGTGTACTCGGCGCGTTCGAGCACTGGCGCAACATCGACGACGCTCAACTGCGTGCGGTTGCGGACAAGGGTGGTGTGGTCGGCGTCATTTTCTGTCCCCGCTATCTGGGTGGAGACGGACTTGAGCCAGTCGTCAAACACCTGTTGCACATTCTCAATGTCGTTGGCGAAGACGCGCCCGCACTCGGAAGTGACTGGGACGGTTTTATTGTTCCGACGCGCCAGTTAGCTGATCCGCGTGGCCTTCCGGACCTCACAGACGCGCTGCTAAAGGCAGGAGTTGAGGCGCGTGTAGTGGCCAAAGTCCTCCGCGGAAATGTGATGCGCGTCTTGCATGAAGCATAGGCGGGGATCCCCAATGTCGCTTCTTGTGATCGCAACCGCCAAGTGCTCACACGGACACCTGGGATGGTCCGACATTGGCAAGAGAGCGCCGCACCCCGAAAGGTCTTGTGGCGAGTTGACGCGATGGTGTCAGTATCGCCGTACGTGCGACGTGCCGTATTCGCTCTCATAGGTTCGCTCGTTTCCACGATCGCCTTCGCAAGCGAGCCAGGCATCGAGATATCCTACGGTCCAAAGACCGAGTCTTGCCCACCGCCAGCCTCGTTGCACCGGGCTCTCGGAAAAGCGCCAGCAGGCGTGCAGGTCAAGCTGCAATTTCGAAGCACTCCATCCCATTTCCAGATCGAGCTCCTTGTTTCGGGCAGGCTCAATGGCAGGCGCCTGCTTGAGGCAAGCACATGCCGAGAACTCGAGAGTGCCATTGCCCTCAATATCAAGCTTCTTGACCATATTGCGGGTCTTACCGGTGACCAAGAGCGCGCCAGGCGGGTAGCAGCTCTTCTGACCGCTGGGGTCGACCGCGTTTCGGTCGATGCCGACGCATTTCGGCCGAGCGACGGAGACATTGCCGAGGCTGAACTGCGTGCGACGGTTTCTCATGCTCAGCGCCTGTGGCTGGTATCCTTGCCAGTTCCCGAGATCGCGGAACGTCACGAACGATGGTCGCCAATGCTTGATTTCATCGGCCTCGTTGGCGTCGTACGCAATGGAGCCCTTGCAGGTTCGGGGGGAGTCAGTTGGCGATTTCGAGAAGACTGGCGTATCGCCGCAGCGCTCATCTTCGGACCACCACTAAGCGTTCAGTCTGGTGAGACATCAACGTCCACTGCGTTGATTGCCGTCTCAACCGGAGTCTGTCGAACACTCATTCGAAATTGGTCACTCTCCTCCCTCGAAGCTTGTGCGAGTGTTGTCTCTGGTGCCATCCATATTGCAGCGCGAAATACCAAAGCAACTGTCAGCGCCGATACGCCCTGGCTCGGTCTCGCGGGCGAATTCGTGCTCGACGCAAGTATCACGCGCAACATTGCCGCAAGACTGCGCGGCGGAATCCTCGTTCCTTTCTACAATCCGTCAACCTCATTACCCGAATTGGCAGGTGCATATGAATCACTCAAGCTCGGCGCCCTTACTGGCGTTGGACTTGTCGCCCACTTCGAGTGAACGACCAGCCGTCGTCGCCGCGGTTGCGTCGTTCGAGAGGGTCTACGACGAGAACTTCGCTTTTGTGTGGCGCACGCTGCGTCGCCTTGGCGTGCGCCCGTCGGACCTGGGCGATGTGACGCAAGACGTTTTTGTCGTCGTGCACCGGCGCCTCCACGAGTTCGAGGGCCGATCGAAAATGACGACGTGGCTCTTTGCAATTTGCTTTCGCGCGACCTCAACCTACCGCAGGAAAGTGCAACCCACATACGACGCGGACTACGAGTGCGTTGCGGATCCAAATTGCAACGTCGACGAAAATGTCGCTCACCGCGAGGCGGTGCGGCTCGTCGAGCATGCGCTCGAACGTCTGCCCGTTGAGCAACGCGCCGTGTTTGTCATGTTCGAGCTCGAAGGATTGAGTGGCGAAGACATAGCCGAGGCCTTGTCCATTCCAGAAGGAACCGTTCGTTCACGCCTGCGCCTTGGTCGAGGGACTTTTAGAGAAGAGATCAAACGTCTGCGCACAGCTTCTGCGCGGATGCGGCGAGAGGCGGTGCCAGGTGAATGACGTGCGATTAATTGACGATCCAAACGACGATCTTGCCGATCTTCTCCGGGCGGCGCGTGACGAAACGGCCATATCGAACGACGCTCAAAAAGCGCTGGTTTGGAACGCTCTCGGCTCGTCAGCGCTAACGGCAACCGCTACCGGCGCCGCACTCAAGACAAAGGCGCTCAAGGTGGTCACGACGAAATGGATCGCCGCGGGTATCATTTCTGTGTCGTCGGTCGTGGCCATCGTTTCCCTTCGGGTCGGAGGCAATCACCAAGAATCGCCCGCGAGGGTTGGACTCCGGAGCGCTAGTCAGTTGCCACGTCGTACGATCGAGCCAGAGATGGTGACGAGCAACCCGGTGATGCCACCTCATCAGGAGCCTGCTGTGGTGGCGGGCATTGGGAAAGTCGGTGTGCCTGTGGGCGCGTCCTCACTCCAGGCTGAGGCGAGCCTTCTCGCGCTTGCCAACGAGCGGCTTGAGAGAGGTGACGTAACGGGAGCCAAGAAGCAGCTCGAAGCCTATGGCAAACGCTTTCCGAATGGGCGTTTGTCACTCGAACGCGACGTCCTCGCAATCGAAGCTCGCACGAGGCTGCACGAAAACGTTGATGACTCGGTAGGCGCGTTCAAACGTGCCCATCCAGAGAGCCCGCACGCCACGCGCCTTGGGAACGAGCACTTCGACAAGTTGGCGCCAAAGCCGTAGTCACCCGGATTCCCCAGAACGAAGGGACCACGTGCGCACGAGCGACCAAAGCGAGAAATCCAGCGAGCCTCAGGCGAGCCTCTGGGCACCTTGACCCTTTCGCGCAGCCAGGTACGTTCGAGTGCTCCCATGCGGAGCGTTGCTTGAACCCATTGTTTTTCGACGCGATGCTCGCGACGCTCATCACGTTGGTCGGCTCACTCTTTGCGGCGGCCGAATCGGCCATGAGGGGAATCCCTGAGGGCCGCCTCGAGCACCTTGCGCGCGAGGGCCCGCACGCTCGCGCGTTTGCTCGCTACCGTAAGTCACCGACTCGCATCAGCTCGCGATGGCTCATCGGCCGCATCGTATGCGTGACCGCTGCGGCCGCGCTTGCCCACGAGGCCATCTACGTGACCGGCGCCCAACGATTCGCCTTGTGGGGGTCAGTCCTCGGCTCGGTTGCGATTCACGGCACGCTGACCGAAACGCTCGACACGCTTGCCCGCCAACGCGCAGAAGTTGTGGCGGCGCTTGCGCTCCGGTTTCTGCGCCCGCTCGAGTTCTTGTTGATTCCACTTGCCGGCCCCTTCGCGCTCCTCGCGCGCGTCATTGGTCGCAACGTCCCCACCCACCCCCGCATCACCGAACACGAAGTGACCTGGGTCATCGACGCGGGCCAAAAGTCGGGTGCGATCGATCGTCAACCCGCTGAAATGATTCGCAACGTGCTTGATTTCAAAGATCTCGAAGCGAAGGACGTGCTTGTGCCGCGGCCTCGCGTGCACAGTCTCGAGATTAGTCAGCCACTGCGCGAAGTGTTCTCGGTCGTTGCGCGCGAAGCGCACTCTCGATACCCGGTCTATCGCGATTCACCCGACAACGTAATCGGACTGCTGTACGCGAAAGATCTCTTTCAAGTTGTCGAAGATAATGCGCTCGATACGCGCACGCTTGGCTCTCTCTTGCGCATTCCCGTCCTCTTTGTGACCGAAGGCGAACCGCTCTCGAAGATGTTACGCGAAATGCAACTCAAGAGGTCTCATTTAGCGGTCGTCGTCGACGAATTCGGCGGCGTGAGCGGCATCGTCACGCTCGAGGATATTTTGGAGGAGATCGTTGGCGACATTCGTGACGAGTACGATGTCGACCCACCAATGCTCGATTTGCCCGACGGCAATGTCCTCGCCGATGCTGCTGTTTCGCTCGCAGAACTCTCGCGCAAGTTTGATCTGTCGATGCCCGACGGTGAGTTCGAGTCGCTCGGCGGACTCATTGTGAACCACCTCGGTTACGTCCCTTCGGTCGGTGCCACCTTTGAAATCAGCGGCTTGCGACTTATCGTGCGCGAGGCCGACGAACGCCACGTGATGAAGGTTGAGATCGTCAATCCACGGATTCCCGATGATGAGCACGCGGCCTAAGTTTGCTTGGCTCGACGGTGGGTCACAGAAGCCACCCATTGCAGCGGACCTCGTCGCGCTCGACGCCGCAACACACGTTGGTTTCTCAAGCAATGAAACGTTCGAAGATGGCCCGGAAGGAGCCGCGTTTCTCGCTGACGTGCTTGCTAAGATCGAGGTCGACGCAACGTTGCTCGTGCTGCCTGCAGCGCTGAAGCACCCTGCGTCGAGCTGGCTCCGTCGTCTGCTTAGGCAAACGCCACCCCGCGCGAGCAAAGCGCTGCGGTGTACGGCCGCACGCCTGGCCGGCTTCGAAGTTGTTCAGATCATTGACGACGCGAACCACGATGCGGTTGTGGTTCGCAAACCAAACGCTAGAGGAGCCTATTGAACTTTGGCGAGCGCCACAGACAAGTGCTCTGCGCGAGCCACAATGCCCGCTTCTGTCTCGACTTCGAACACATCGCTGTTGGCCGCGGCCTTGTCGGGTCGCACCTCGTTGCGCAAGCTGTTCAATTGTCGAACCAATTGGGCAATTTCACCCTGCGCTTCGCTCGGGCAGATGGCGTTATATGAAATCGGATTAACCGGGATGGAGGCACCCTTTTCAGGCACCTTGAGCTCGGTGAGCCGCGCGAGCTTCGCGGGCTGCCCCGATGGACCGGTAAATGTAAGCTCCGCCGGCACATTATCGACCTTGGCGGGCGTCGTGAGGAGCGAGATGAACACGCCCTTCTGAACTGAATCCTTGTCGATGACGATCACTTGCTTGAACGTCGATGCGGCAGGGCCTGAAGCGAGCTCGGCTTTGATCGGCTTTTCGAGACGTGAGAGCAAGCGTTGGACGAACTCTCGCTTCTCGTTGACCGCCTGCACCCGCGTAACAAAATCGACCAGCTCCTGCGTCGTCTCGCCCTTGAATGCACTGAAGCGGCGCATGGCGAGCTCGTCACCGCCGAAACCAATCTTCAGATCGCGCAGGTCATTGGAGAGTCCGTCGGGAAACTTGCGCGTCGCCGCTGGCGCAAGGAGAGCCAGCCTGCCGGCATCGAGCTTGTCAGCCAACTTGACTGCCTGATCCTTGGCAACGTCTACCTTTTCTTTCAATTTTGCGGCGTCGCTCTTGCTCTTACTCACCGCACCCTTGCTTTCGTAGCCGGTGCCGCTGACGAATCCGAGCGCGATACCGACCAGGGTGCCCAGGACGATGATGGGACGCATCCCCTTCTTGGCTCCATCACGCGCTTCGGTGATCGCCGATTCGTCCAGTTCAATGCGCTGAGGCTCGGCGGGGGGCGGAGGCGCTGCTTCACGGTACGGCGAATCGCCCGGAAGCCCAGGCAAGCCGGTTGGAACGGGCACGCCACCCGGCGAACCGCCCATCCCTGGAGGAGCAGGAACGCCGCCCACAGGCGCCGACGCACCACCGCCGACCTTCTGAAGGCGGCTCTTAAGATCAATCTTTGGCTTTTTCTCTTCCGACATGCGCATCTCCGGCGGGACAGGCCCCGCTTGCGTAGGCGGGCGAAGTTACGAAGGTTCGACCTCTGATGTCAACGAAGCGCTAAGGGAAAACGGCTTTGCCGAGACCTTGATAACGCGTCTTGACGAAGTCTCGAGAGTTCGCCATTGAGATGCTACGCATGCACAACACGATGGACCAACTCTCCGCACACCTCGATCGCGGCTGGGATCTCGCGCAGCGCGGTGACGGTCTGGGAGCCCTCGCGTGTGCGAGGCGCGCGCTCGAAATCGACCCACAATCACCAGAAGTGCACAATTTGCTCGGTTTTTCGTCAGCCCTTGCCGGCGAAGCTGAAGAAGCCCTGGAGCATTACCGGCAAGCGCTGGCACTCGACGAGACTTACTTCGAGGCCATGATCAACGCCGCCGAGCTGCTCGTGTTCCCGCTAGGCGACGTCGAAGGTGCGCTTTCACAGCTCGACGACGCGCTCGAATTCGCCATGAACGAAGACGAGGTCTCGGAGTGTTTGCTTCTAAGAGCCGAGGCGCAGCTCTCTCAAAACGACCTCGAAGGCGCAAAGAAAACGCTCGCCGGGGTTCCAGAGGCCGCATCGCAACACGAACATCTGGTGTTTACGTTCGGAAGGCTTCACTACGAGCTCGGTCAACTCGATCAGGCTGCGCCGCTCATTCAAACCGCGATCGAAAAGCAACCTCACCTCGCCGACGCTCACTATTATTGGGGTCTCATTTGTGACGAGCGTGGTGACATTTCAAGCGCGACACAGGCGTTTCTCAAGACGCGCATGTACGACCTTGAGCGACCGCCACCCCCTTGGTCGCCCTCGCCCGAGCAATTTTCGATCATGGTGCGCAATGTCGTCGAGCGCCTTGACCAGGTTTTGGCGCCGTTTGTTCGCGAGGCCGAGGTCTACATTATCGATGTGCCCGGCGCAGAGCTCGTCGTCGACGCCGTTGACCCTCGCACAGAACTCATTCTCGACCTTCCACCCGAAGGTCAAGAAGTTGGACGAATTGACGCCGCACCTGCGCGAAGCAAGGTCCGCATTTTCATCTACCAACGAAACGTCGAACTCGCCGCGGGTTCGCTCGAGGGGATTGAGGACGAGCTGGCGCGGGCGCTCGAACAAGAAGCGACGCAAATCCTCGTAGAGAAGGGCCCTAAGGGCAGCGCGCTCAATTGACCGTTATCGGTCGCCCAATCCAAGCCTGAGCTTTGCGAGTGGCTCAATGTCGAGTCGGCCAGTGGCAAGAAGAGCGTCGATCAGTTTCAGCCCCAACCGCGCAAGATCAAGGAGCTGCTTGATCCGCTCACGTTGCAGCTTCGTGCGCTCGCTTTCTTTCGCCTTGTCGAGAAGCTGAAGCGCCTCTTGAAACGCATCAATTGCAGCGACAATTTCGGTCCGCTCTCGCTCGTTGAAGACCCGCGAGACCATTTTCCAAAGCTGGGTCTCGGCCGAAAAAAAATCGCGTCGTTCGCCTTGGATCCACACTTTGCGCACGACGCCCCAACGTCCGAGCTCGGTGAGTGTCATGCTCACGGCGCCGCTCGATATTTTCAGTGAATCCCGCAAATCATCGGCGCTGAGCGGATCGGTCGACAAATAGAGGACCGACCAAACGCGGCCCATGTTGCGCTTGAAGCCCCAGAATTCGATGAGTCGCCCAATGACGTCACTCACCAGCAATTCGGCTGGAGTTAGCTGCATGATGAAGACCGTTATAGCGCGTTCCTGCGGTGAGGTTGGGATCGCCCGACTCTCAGCACGCACGCGCCGAAATTTGCGCTGCGATGCCGGCAAGAACGCGTCGGGCCTGCGTATCTGGAAGTGCGCTGAGCGCCTGCTCCGCCCGCGTTCCGAATTGCGCTGCGAGAACGCGCACGCGATCCGTCGCTCCAGCCGCAACCACCTCGCGCGCGAGGTGCAGCGCAACGTCGGCGTCGCCTGCCGCCGCAGCGTCCACGTGCTTGCGTAGGGCGCTATTCGCCTCCAATGCATAAATGAGAGGCAGCGTGGCCTTCCCCTCCGTGAGATCAGCGAACAGCGCTTTGCCCGTTGCGGTTGCTTCGCCTGCGTAGTCGAGGACGTCGTCAACGAGCTGAAATGCGATGCCTAAGTTAGCACCGAAGCTACCGAGGGCATCGACTGCGCGATCGTCCGCGCCGGCTTCGCGCGCACCGGCCCTTGCCGCCCACATGAAGAGTGCCGCGGTCTTATGCTCAATGATCTGAAAGTAAGTCGCCTCGGTCGCGTCGAACTGTGCTCGACCACGCAGCTGAACGACCTCGCCGTCAACGAGCTTTCTCAATGCTTGCAAGAGTTCACGAAACGTCACTGGTGATGCGCTATTTTGCGCACGTTCGAGCGCATGGGTAAGAAGCAAGTCACCCGCAAGCACGCTCACGGCGTTGCCCCAAACGCGACGAGAAGCGATTTGTCCCCGGCGTTGATCGGCATCGTCGATGACATCGTCGTGCAAAAGGGTCGCAAGGTGAACGAGCTCGGCGGCACTCGCCACATCACGAATTGATTCCGTTACTTGACCAAAACAGCGGGCGCTCAGGAGCACCGCCAAGGGACGAATGCGCTTTCCACCTGCCGCAAGCAGGTGCGCCGCCGCATCCGTCGCGGGAACAGCACCTTCTCGCACCGCCGTCGAAAGCGCAGACTCAACCTCTTCAAGCGCCTCACGAACCTGGCCATCGACTTCGACCAATCGCTGTTGCGCGCGCCCACCGCTCAACTGTGTGTCGGCCGTCGTTCTCAACATCGCAACGGCATCACTGAAGGAGGGGGAAGGCGCATTCATGCTCAACTCCATCGAATCTTTCAAAAATTATTGAAAGATCTGTGGGGGAGGCGCCCCTTGAAGTCAAGAGCCGAACGCGGTCGAACCCCCACAAATGGACAGTGCTTGCCCCGTAATCCCTGACGCTTCGGGACTGGCAACATAAGCGACGAAGTTTGCGACCTCTTCGGGTTCCAGAAAGCGACCAAGTGGAAACCTCTGTGTTGCGTCGGCTTTTGCGGCCGCTACGGACACCCCTGTCGCTTGGGCAATGGACCGAATGCCCTCGGCTGCCATGAGGGTATCGGCCCACCCGGGACAGATCGCGTTGCAGGTAATTTGGCGGGCCCCACCTTCGTGCGCGACAGCGCGAACGAGCCCCAAAATGCCTGCTTTGCTGGCGCAATAGGCGGCGTAGCCGGGGACGCCGAACTTGGCGAGAACGCTGCTCACGGCGATGAGTCGCCCACCCTCGCGCATGACGCGAAATGCCGCATCGAACGTGTGCATCGTGCCCAGAAGATTCGTATCAATGATCGCTCTTGCTCGCTCGCTCGAACCGGCCTCCCCGAGCGCTGTGACTCCCGAGATGCCTGCGTTCGCGATCGCGATGTCCAATCCGCCGAACGCGGACACTGCACGCTCAACGGCATGGCTCAGCGTGGCGGGATCGCGCACATCACCCACGACATGTCGGGCTTGCCCGCCGCCGTAGACCACCTCGCCAACGGCCTCACCAAGGGCTCTTTCGCTGCGCCCGACGAGCACCAACGAAACGCCTCGCGCGCCAAGGAGTAGCGCAATTGCCTTCCCTATGCCTCGGCTTGCGCCAGTCACAAGCGCTACCTGGCCCGAAAGAGACCTCTTCCTTTTTTCCATGAGGCAGAGCATAGACAATCCCCGCCGCATGAGTTCACCAGACACCCTACCCACCGTGAAGCGCGCGCGTAGGCTTGGGTTTGTCTTCATTGGGCTCCTCTCTGCGGCGTTCATCGTCGCGAGCACGGTGCAAATCGCAACGGGAGCCTACGGCGGGCCAGTCATCGTGAAGACGCTCCCTCCCGCCTGCGAATCGACGGTACAGAATGCGAAGAGCAGCTTTCGTCAGGCCTTTCTCACGGCGCTCGACGCTGAGCCCGGCAAAGAGCTCGCAACGTACGACGTAGGGACCGCGCATGTCGTCAATTTACTTAACGAAACAACCCTGCAAGCATGCGGACAAGGTTGGCCCACGGTTCTTCGCGCAACGATCGAGCTTCACAGCCAAAGGCGTGCTCTTCTGGCGGAGCATGTCGAACATGTGGTGACGCTTGAGCAAGAAGTGAAGCGCCTATCGTCGTCGCATCGTCAATCTTTGGAACATTAACTATGACCGAATCGACCCCGCCGCCAAGCTTCGACCAACTGCCGCTCAATCCCGACACGCGCAAAGCGCTCACCGCGATGGGTTACGTCCATCCAACGCCGGTTCAGCTCTCTGTCTACGAGCCAGCGGTACGAGGAAAAAACCTGGTGGTTCAAGCTCGCACGGGCACAGGTAAGACCACGGCGTTTGGTTTGCCGCTCATCGACGCGTTGATTCGCAAGAGCGCAACGAAGACCCAAGCGCTGATCATGACGCCAACACGCGAACTCGCCCTTCAAGTGAGCGCGGAGCTCGAGAAGCTTGGGCAGTTTCGAGGCGTTCGTGTCACGGCGATCTACGGCGGCGCGCCCATGGGGCCTCAGGTTGAAGCGCTGCAGTCAGGCGTTCACATCGTCGTCGGGACGCCTGGTCGCCTGCTCGATCACATTTCGAGGGGCACGTTCGACGTCAGCGAAACGAAATTCTTGGTCCTCGATGAGGCCGACGAACTCCTCTCGATGGGCTTCGCAAGAGAGCTCACGGCGATCGTCGACTCGCTTCCGAAGGAACGTCAAGGTCTATTCTTCAGCGCAACGATTCCGCCGGACATCGAGCGCCTCGCGCGCGACAAATTGCGCGATCCCGAGTTCGTCACGTTATCGAGCGATCAAGTGGGCGCGCTCACGATCGAGCACAACGCGTACATGTTGCCTTCGGGCGACAAGCGTCGCGACCTCATTCGCATTCTCGAAGTGGAGAATCCCGAAAGCGCGGTCATCTTTTGCAACACGCGCGACGAAACGGAACGCGTTGCTGAAGTGCTAAAGGCGCATGGATTCGACGCTGACTGGCTCAACGGCGACCTCGAACAGCGCGAACGCGAACGCGTCATGGGGCGCATACGCGAAGGCAAGTTGCGTTTTCTCGTGGCTACCGACGTTGCCGCTCGCGGCATCGACATCTCGCACCTCACGCACGTCATCAATCACGACTTCCCGGAGCATTCCGAAGGGTACGTTCATCGAACTGGCCGAACCGGGCGCGCGGGGCGAACCGGCACCGCCATCAGCCTCGTGACTCCAAAAGACGTTGGCAATTTGTACCTCGTCAGGTTACTTTATAAAATTCGCCCGTTCGAGCGCATGTTGCCGAGCGCCGGCGAGCTCAAGACGCGTGCCGAGCTCGACGTCCTCGCGTTCTTTCAGGAAGCGTACGCATCGCGAGAGACACACCCTGACGATCTCGCAATGGCGAGGCGACTCATGACGCATTCGAGTGCAGAGCACATCATTGGCGGGCTCTTGCGCGACCATTTGGGCGCAAGACCCGAAGCGAAGGAGCATGCTGCCGAAGCACGTCGCGCCAAAAACCCGACGCCAGCTGCGGCGATAGAACCCCGTCTCACGCCCGCACCAGTTGATCGTCAAGTTCGTGAACCACGCGATCGTGGACGCACGTCCGCTCGGCGCCCACAAACAGCGCGACCGTTCGATGAGGCACAGGCGGGCCTCGAAGGGGCCGCACGCAAGCGCGCCGCGGAAGGACCTTCGTCGGACTCACCACTCACGCTTGGCACGGGTCAATTGCCGCCAACGGCTCGCGGCAACGTTCGCAAAGGTGCTCCCCACACCACGTACACCGAATGGGAGCCACCTCTCGAAACCGACGATGATCGACCCATTTTGCGAGCGGCGCACGTGACCAGCACGACGCCTCGCGATGGAGGTCAAACCGGTGCGACCCGAGATACGATTCAACCAGATGCCGCAGACGCGCCTGCACGTCCATCAAGTGAAGATGCGGTTGCCACCGACGCGACCGCTCACGTCTTCATCAACGTAGGGAGGCGCGATCGCGTGCAATCCAACGACATCGAAGAATGGCTCATCGATGCGGGCCTTACCAAGGAAGATATCGCCGGCATCCGCGTGCGCGATCGCATGACGTTTGTCGATTTGCGCACCGATCACGTCGATCGCGTCGTAACCGCCGTGTCGGGCAAACAAATCGGAACGCGCAGAGTGAACGCCGAACGAGCCCGCGTTCGAGTGTGATTGGGACCCACCCTGGTTCGACTTGATTCCGCGTTCGCAGGAATTGTTTGTCGTCAGCGGATGTGCTGCAACTTCATCGCTTTGAGGTAATCTCAAGCGATCCCATGGCGCTGAACGTCGCGTCTCCCTCTCTACGATCTTGGTTACAAAATGGCGGACGAGCGGGTCTCGCCGAGTGGTTGCACTGGCTTGCGCCGCTGTGTCGCCTACTCGCGGAACGTCATGCGCGTGGTGAGGTGTTTCGCGTTCATCCAAGTGTGCTGATGTTTGGAAACCAAGGGCTCGCCCTTGGTGAAGCGGCCGTCGACCTGCCGATTCTGCCGGAGGATCGGGCAACCGTGGCTCCCGAACTTCAGGGCACCCTAGAGCCTGGTGATGCGAAGGGCTCCGTCTATGCGATCGCCGCCATCCTCTACGAGGGGCTCACTCGGGAACCCTATCGGCCAAACGGACCGTCGCCTCGCGCGTTAGACGCAGGCTTACCCGATGCGCTCGACCCTCTCCTTGCACGTGCTCTCGTTGCGGATCGCGCGCATCGCCCTGCGGACCTCAACGCGCTTGCGGACGCGATGGTTGCCCTCATGCCGCGCCATCCATCGAGCCTCGATATCGAGATCGACGTCGCCGTATCGATGTTGCCCCCGAAGCCAATCGAGGTCGACATAGCGGTGTCAATGCTGCCCCCGCCGCCCGTTGAAAATGTACCTTCCAGAGATCCATTTCAACTCATCGTGAACCGCGCGGTGCCTCCACCTGCGGCGTCAAGTCGGAGCGCAAAGGACGAGTTGCTGGCACTCAAGACCAAGCTCGAAGGCAATCGCGCACCGCAATATGTGGTCTCTAAGAATCACATAGACCACGGCCCTTTCACCGCGGTCGAGCTGTTGCAACAGATCGCCTCGCGTTCGTTTCTGGGCACGGACGTCCTCCGCGACTCCGAGAGCGGTCGCACCGGGCCTATCGTCGAATTCAGCGACTTCGCACCGTTCGTCGAGCAAGCGATGCTCGGCATGCAACTCCAGCGTGAACGCGCCGAGCTTGTCACCGCCGCAAGAGCGGACGCGCGTGGTGGCGCGACCAAAGCGGTGCTTGGAAGTATCGCGCTAGCCGCGATCGCCGTCACCATCGGCATCTGGTTTGTCAAACAACGTGGCCTTGCTCAGGAGAAAGTCAGCGTCGCGTCTGACCGCACCGGATCGATCGAAGTCGCGGGGCTGGGGTCAGCAAAGCGAAGCCCGAACCGCGCGAGAGGCGGCCCAGGCGGCGGACCTGGTGGCACGGGTGCCGGCGCAGGCGGCGGTCACGTCGGCGGCGGCAGCTTCGAGAGCGCACTCGACAACAACAACGATGAAATGGTGATGGGCGCTGCGCAAACCCCTGATCTGACCAAAGACCAACTCGCGGGCCCACTGCGCAGCGTGAGCTTCATCAGCGCGTGCGGCGCACCAGACGACATGAAAGTAACCGTGCGAGTTGCAGTAAAGAACGGTCGCGCGATCGGCGTCACCGCGTCGACAAGCCCTCCGAGCGCTGGCGTCGCAGGATGCATCGAGGGTCGCGTTCGCGGACTCGGGTGGCCGGCGAGTTCGAAGGCAGATTTCGTTACGATGTCGTATTGACACGATCGTCAGCTATACAAAGCCAGCTCTCTTCCCGTGAGAGCGACAAAAAGGGAGGCCTCAAGATGAGCATCGTTGTTGTTCGAGCGGCAGTCGTTTCAATTGGCGCGTTGTTACTTGTCGCCTGTAAGGGCAGCCCAGAGGGCACCTACAAACTCGACAAGGCCGAAATGAAGAAGTCGATGGAGGCCGACATCGCGAAGATGCCAGAGGGTGATCAAGCGATGGCCAAGCTCGGCGCCGGCTTGGTCGACCTCATGGACCTCACGCTAACGATCAAAGCTGACGGCAAGACGGAAACCGTTTCGGTGATACCCTCACTTGAGAAGGGCACGCCACCGAAGAAAGAGACCGAGGCGGGCGAGTGGAAGAAGGACGGCGACTCCATCGTGCTCACAAGCGCGAAGGATAAGCGCGAACTCAAGTGCACCTCAGCGTCTGGCAAGCTCACATGCAAGAGCGATAAGAAGGGCGCAACGCAGGTCATCTTTGTTAAGTCTTGATTGGCTCGTGCTCGCGGGCTCAACTTGAGATCAACTCACCGACGGTCACAAAGGAGAACCCTCGCGCGCGGAGGCCGTTGACGATTTTCGGCAACGCATCGAGGGTCCATTGTTGCTCCTCGTGGAGCAGGACGATGTCGCCGTTGCGCGTTTCGTTGACCACGCGAGCGGCTACCTCTTCGGCGTTGTCTGTGCGGCAATCGTCCGAATCAAGCGACCACATCACCGTTGTGTATCCAGCTGCGGCCACCTCTGCGACGGAACGAAAGTTCTTCGCTCCCTTCGGGGGACGAACAAGCGGCACCTTGGTTCGTGATGGGGGGAGCAACGCTTGCGTCCCATTAAGCTCCTCAAGAAGTGCGGCTCGCGATAGCTTCGGAAACGCCGTATGCGTCATGCCGTGACCCGCAACTTCGTGGCCACCGTCATGACATGCACGCACCATTTGCGGAAGCGCCCTCACGTGGTCACCGATAACGAAAAACGTGACGACAACGTCAAGTTTCTTGAGCAATTCGAGATAAGTTAGCGTCATCGTGTCAGGCCCATCGTCAAAGGTGAGCGCGACCCTCCGCTCCGTCGTGGGCCCTCGTGACACGAGCACACGTTTTGGGACCAGCGTCGACATGACTCGCTGCAGAAGGGCCGAGCGAAGCCGAGTGAGCAACTTTGGGCGATCCGCGAGGGTATAGGCGGCCATCGGAGGCCAGGATAACAGAGCGCGCGTCACGTTGGGCGAAAGGCGAGCTTGACGAGAGGTTGACGCCTCACCGAGCTAAGCCGAAAACAGTGTCCAACATGCGCGCGCGTCTCATCTGTGCCCTCGCCCTTGTAGGCGTTTCACTCCATAGGCCAGCCGAAGGTGCGCTGCGCGTAAGACCTGGACCGCGCGGTCACCTGGGTGCGTGGCTCGCTGCGGGACCATACGCGAATGCGACCAAGCGCACCCAACTTGAACCGCCGAGCACCGCCAAGGATGGCGAGACGTTTGAGCCATTGCGGCCTCTCGGAAGCAAGACCGCCGCTTGGCACGTCGCGTTCGACGCAAGTGGGCGCATGCACCTCGGGGACGAGCCGAAGCATCATGTAACCAACGCGGTGACGTATCTTGCGGGGACGCTCCATGTCACGCGTCCTGGCGGCTATCATTTCTTGCTCGGCGTAGACGACGGCGTTCGGATGGCCATCGGCGGAAAGTGGGTCCACACGCGTGACGAATCGCGTCCGTTTCGCGCTGTCGATGACATCGTCAACGTTGACCTGCCCGCGGGCGACCACTCGCTGGCGTTTGAGTTGCACCAGCGGCAAGGCGATTGGGTGTTCGAAGCACGCTTGCTCGATTCCGGATTTCAATCCCCCGATGACGCGTGGCTCGAACTTCCGGGTACGAACGATTCCGATGCCGCGAAGATGGCGTCGGATCTTGTCGACCTGCAATTTGCCAAACAACTGACCGCCAGAGGTTACGAATTCGCGCTTTCCGTGCAGGCCAATGGAGGACGCCTCGTTGGCGCGACCGACGCCATCCGCGCGACGCTTTCAGCACAGGGCGACTCGATCTTCGACGTGGTCGCGGGCTCGCTTCCTAGCTCGGGGGAAGCCTCGGTCACGCTGCCCCTCCTGACCGGGGACCGGCTTGAGCGATTTGAGAAAGGTCCAAGCTCGCTTTTCGTGCGGATTGGAACGCGAGAGCAGACATTTGTCGTCACGCCAAATCGTGCCGCAAGAGACGCCGTCTCACACGCAAGTGGAGTCCTTGGGAAGCTCAAAGGCACAACCGAGAATGCCCTTATTGGACCAACGTTAGAACTGTGGCGCGATCGCGTTGCGAAGTGTTCCTTTAGCACCTCGGAGAAGGAAAGCTGCGGGCGAGACATCGCTCAACTCGAAGCGTTTGCGAGCGCGAGCGAAGGCGATCGCGATCCAATCGACGCGCTCAGCAATCCTAAGAGGCTTGCCTATCGATCAACAATTGATCAGAGGCCAGCCGAGTTCGCACTTTACGTTCCACCGGACTATGAGAAGACCGAAGGCAAGAAATACCCGCTGATCGTCGCGTTGCATGGCCTCAACGGAAGACCGATGTCGATGCTGCAATGGGTTTTCGGCCACGACGACGGCGGTCATGACGCCGAATGGGAAGACAAGCACGTCGCGAATCTGCAACGGATTGGTGCTTTCGTGCTCGCGCCCGATGGGCATGGCAACACGATGTATCGCGACGCCGGCGAGATCGACATTGCCGACGCCGTGGCACACGTGCGCGAGCGATTTCGAATTGATCCGCAGCGCATCACGATCACGGGCCCGTCAATGGGCGGCACCGGTACTGCGCACATGGCATTTCGCTATCCGGGAATCTACGCGGGCGCGGCGCCCTTATGTGGCTACCACAGTTACCTTTTGCGCAACGACATGAACCGGCATCCGATACGGCCATGGGAACGCCTGCTCGCCGACGAGCGATCCACCGTCAGCTGGGCCGAGAACGGGTTTCACATCCCGCTTTTCGTTGTGCACGGCAAGAAGGACCTTCCCGAAGAAAATAGCGGCGTGCTCATCAAGCGCTACAAGGCGCTGGGCCAAACGATCAAACACGAACATCCCGATCTTGGCCACAACGTTTGGGACGAGACTTACACCAAGCTCGACGGTGTCGAATGGTTGCTATCGCGCCGCAAGGAAGAGTTGCCAAACCAGGTGCGCTTCAAGACGCTACGTAGCCGCTACGATTCCGGAACGTGGATACGCGTCAACGCGCTCGAGAGCCCTGATCAATGGGCGACGATTGACGCAACTCGCGAACGGCGAGCGAAACGAGTTCGGGTTCGGACGACAGGTACCAATAGCCTCACGATCGATTGTGCCAAACTGGGCGCCACGCGCGTGCGGATCGACTCGGACGACATTGCCGTCGAAAGTGGCGCGGATGCGATCACGTTCGTCAAGACGTCGGGGAAGTGGGGGAAGGCCATCCCCGAAACTTCGATGGCGTCGACCAAGAACTCCAACCTGTCAGGCCCGATTCGCGATTTCTGGAGAACGCCGCTGCTCTTTGTCTACGGCGCGTCGGATCCAACTCAAAAGCTGGCGAACATGGAAGTCGCGCAGGCTTGGGCGCATCCTCGCGCGGGGATTCGTCTCGATCCAGAGATCATTTCCGACGATTTGTTCCTCCGCCGCAATGAATCGATTGGCAACGAGCGCTCGCTCGTGCTCGTTGGCAACGCCAAGAGCAACCGTGTGCTCGCGTTGATCGAAGATCAACTTCCTTTACGAGTGAGTGGCGAGACGGTGACCGTCGGCTCTGACAAATTTGAGGGGCGCGATCTCGGTGCGGTGTTCATTTTTCCGAATCCCAAGAAATCCGATCGCTACGTCGTTGTTGTCGAGGGAACGAGCGCCATTGGTACCTGGCGATCGCTCGCCCTGCCCGAGCTGCTGCCTGATTTCGTGGTGTACGACGATGAGGTCAAGTCGGCACGAGGTGAGCAAGTGCTTGGCAAGTCGCGGGTGCGCGCAGCCGGTCTCTTCGACATGAACTGGCAG
>JAHFDY010000228.1 GCA_023248735.1 Myxococcales bacterium | reverse complement strand
TCATTCCAATGCAAGGGTCGCAACTCATGCGTGGGGAGCCCGTTCAAGACACGGCGCGCGTGCTCGCGGGCTACAGCGACATGATCATCTACCGCACAAGCGAGCGTTCGCGCCTCGAGGAGATGGCGACGGCGAATGTGCCGGTCGTCAATGCACTTTCCGATGATGGGCATCCCGTGCAAGTGCTGTGCGACATCTTCACGATCGAGGAGGCGCTGCGTGCGCCCATTCGTAACTTGCGCGTATCCTTTGTCGGTGACTGCGCGAGCAACATGGCGCGCTCTTGGGTCGAGGCTGCCGGCGTATTCGGATTCGCGCTGAAGCTTGCCGCCCCCGAAGGCTATATGCCACCTGAAGCGGCGCTCGCGCTCGGAAATGGGAACGTCACGCTGACGCACGATCCGAGTGCTGCGGGCGTTGATGTTGACGTCGTCAATACCGATGTGTGGGCGAGCATGGGTCAAGAAGACGAGGCCACCGAACGGTTCAGCGCCTTGACGGGTTTCACGGTGGACGAAGCCATGCTTCGCAAGAGCCCGAACGCAATCGTCTTGCACTGTTTGCCGGCGCATCGGGGCGAAGAGATCGACGAGGCAACGCTCGAGGGGCCACGCTCCCGTGTGTGGGTGCAAGCCGAGAACCGGTTGCATGTGCAGAAGGCGCTGATGCTCTGGTTGCTCACGCGATAGGCATTACCCTTGCGAAGCGTATTGCTCCTGAGGCAGGTGCGCGTACGCGTAAGCGATCGCCACCATCGACCAAGGCGCCGTGATGAATATGCCGACACAGAATGCGCAGCAGCCGAGAACGTTAAAGCCAACCAACGCGAGCATCAGAAGAAATGTCTCGCCACGGTAGTTCGAAGTCGCGCGCCACGCGGCCTTTGCAGCAGCGATTGGCCCAAGCTTGCGATCCACAATGAACCATGGGACGAAAACCAAACCCAAGCACTGCAGCACGACGATTGGCAAAAGAGCCAGCAAGGACAAATTGGTAAACGCCTGGAGCGCCACCGGTCCCACGTCGGCCAGTGCAAGGACCGCCACCAAACCTTGCACCAGGAGCAGCGGGGTCTGAACAAGAAGCGCCCAACCCAAAGCTGCTGGCACTCGGTCGAAACCACTGAAGACGATGCCCATGGAGGGAGACTCGTTACGCGCGATCGCCACGTTCATTCGTGTCGTGCCCGGCGCGAAAATCTGGCCAATCACAAGCGTCCACAGTGAAAGCACCGGTTGCCACATGAAATACTCTGCTGGCATGAGGGGCGGCCTCCCATAACGCGCGCCCGAGCTCGCGGCCGAAACAACGTCGCGAAGCAAGTAGATTCGTAGGCCAAGGGTCGGTCCAAACATTGGGATCCCGATAATAAAGAGGACGACGAAAAGCGACCCTATCGCCACGCCCGCGTTCTGCTTAAACAGCTCCCAAGATTGACGAAGAACGTCACCCACAGGGGGCATTCGCCCGCCGTAGCCACCGCCTCCTCCACCCTGCGAGTATTGTGGCGGTTGGGGTTGTGCTGTCGGCGACGCGTAAGGGTTGTAGTTCATTGCGCGCCCAACCTAAGCGAGACCGCGAGCGCCGTCTAGCTCGCTAGCGACCACGACACGCAACGGCTACCGTGCGGAAGGTGATCCACACGCGGTTTGCGCCATCGCCAACGGGTGAACTTCATCTCGGCGGAGCGTGGACGGCGTTGGCTTCCTGGACCCTCGCGAGGAGCACGGGCGGTCGTTTCACTGTGCGCATGGAGGACCTTGATGGCCCGCGGACCATTGTCGGCGCTGCAGCCCAAATTCTTGACGACTTGCGGTGGCTCGGCCTCGATTGGGATGAGGGGCCTGACGTCGGTGGCCCGCACGCGCCTTATGTGCAGTCTGCACGTAGCGAACACTACGAGCGGGCGCTTGCAACGCTACGCGAAGCGCAACTGCTCTATCGGTGCGACTGCTCACGCGCCGAGATCGCACGCATTGCGAGCGCGCCTCACGAAGGCGAAGCCGCTTACCCTGGCCTGTGCCGCGATCGCGATCCGCGCCGAACGATGAAACGACCACCCGCGTGGCGGGTGCGTGTGGGCGACCGCGTCGTTTCGTTCGTTGACGAACTGCGCGGCCCTCAGACCGAGGATCTGCAGGTCGAAGCGGGCGACTTCGTGCTCAAGCGTGGTGACGGCCTCTATGCGTACCAACTCGCGGTGGTCGTTGACGATGCGGCAATGGCTATCTCGCAGGTCGTCCGAGGCGACGACTTGCTCGCGTCCACAGCCCGACAGATTTTCCTCTACGAAACTCTCTCACTGCCAGTGCCTCGCTTCTTGCACGTGCCACTTGTCATTAGCCCCGAGGGCGAGCGTCTCGCAAAACGTAACTCCATGGTTACTATTTCTGGCATCCGCAAGGCGGGCGTCGATGCGAGCGCGGTGATAGGCAAACTCGCGCACGGCCTTGGTCTACGCACCAGCGACGCGCCCGTTGCCGCAAGCGAATTGATCGGGGACGCGATCCCATGGCGCTGGCCCACGCAACCATGGCGTGCACCCACCGCGTGGTAGCTACTTGTGTGGCTCATGATCAGGCGGCGCTCCCGCAAGCGGCTCCCCTCGAACGCAACGCACACCGATGCCCGGCACTGCGTACTTGTAAATTGCGGCGGCGCGGTAGGTGACCTCCATCGCCGCGTACGATCGATTCCAAGCGCCACCACGCAGCGAATGGATCGGGCTTGTGTTGCGCACCACAGGGTCAACGAGCTTGACGGTCGAAGCCCTCGCCGGTGAGAAGCTGTCTTCTACCCACTCCCAAACGTTGCCCGCGAGATCCGATACGGCCTTGCCCGACCACATGCGATCGCCCTTCGGATGAGCGCCTACAACGGACGGCCCGCCGCCATGGCAACCCACGTCGCCCCCGGCGCGGTTCTTGGGAGCGCCAAACTTCGTGTAGTCGACGAGGTCGCAACTCGGACCGGGTCCGTTGCCCCACGGGTACTTCGATTGCTCGGGACCTGTTGCCGCCCACTCCCACTCCGCTTCGCTCGGAAGACGTTTTCCGACGAATGCACAGTAGGTGCGGGCCATTGGCCAGGTAACGAGGTTCACAGGATAGTCGTCCTTGCGTGGGTACATTGAGAAGAGGTCGCCTTGCCACGGAACCTTGCATTTTCCTACGTCGACGCACGCCTTGTAGCTCTTGACGGTCACTTCCTTTTGGTCGACGCAAAACCCTTTGGTGAGAACCACGCGCCGCTCGGCGTTCGTTCCTTTGCCCATGACGAATCCATCGTCGCCGGTCGGCGGGACATAAGCTTCGCCCTCTTCGCATTTTTTGTGCGAGGGGTCGGCGGGTGCAGAGGACGCTGTGAAGGCGAAGAGGAAGATCGAGAGGGCGACTCGAATCGTCATTGGTGTTGACGATATCAGGTGCCGGGCGTGCGCTGCTAATCGGCGGCAGGGGCAGCGTCAGGGGTCGCGGCAGCGTCGAGAGAAGCAACGTCGGCAAAAGCGCCGTCGGGAGGAGCGCCGGCATCAAGGTCCGCGGCGGCGGATTCCTGTGTGTCACCGTCAACGACATTGACGGTTGCATCGTCCGCATCCGAGAAAGTGCCGTCGACCGTCCCATCGATGGCGACGTTTCCGTCCATTGATGCGTCCGTATCCACGTTCGCGTCGGCCTCAGCATCGCCTTCAGCGTCCAGTCCACCGTCGACAGGGAGCGGCGGGAGCACGGAGCCTGCCATGAGGGTGATCCGATTGGCTTCAAGAGGCGCTCTTCCGGTTGCGCCGAGCTCCGTGAAGCTCACCGAGCAGCCTTTCTTCTTGCCGACGATCGTGACGGGCTCACCAAGGTCGAGATCGAGGACTGCCGCGAAGCCGGCCTTGCTCGTTTCCTTCGCGCCATCCATCACGGTTGGAATGAGGCCTTCCGCGAAGTAGAGGATGCGCGCAGAAGGAACGTTCTTCACCGTGAGACGCACGCCGTCGGTATCACTGCATGGGTCGGGCACCTTCGGGTTCTTCGGAAGGCTGATAAGTATTGCGCCGCGCTTGGGGTCGTAGTTGGGCAGCACCCCCGTAATGAAGCGAGGGAGCATCGGGACGGTCACCGTATTGTCGGCTTTGTACTTTTGCTCCGAGCTGAGCACCGAAGCATAGGCGTCGGCATCGAAGCGCGCGTAAAATGTCGCATTCTTTGTTACGTATCCCTCGATGATGCCGTTGTCGTCGCTCAACTGGGTCACACCCGGGCACATCGGTGACGTGAAGGTGATGCCGGGTAGAGGGTCGCCTACGGTGGTTGTCACCTTGATTGTTGCGAGAACGTATGGCTCGGCGCCGCATCGAAGGCGATCGTCTACGATCGTCGCGTCTTCCGAGAAGTCACCAGCATCAGCGGGACTATCGGTGACCCCGATGACCGTGCAGTTCCCAAGCAGCGCGACCGCCAACAAGCACGCGAGATAATAAATATACTTGACGTTCATACGCTACTCGCTTGCTTCGCTTGCTTCATGACTTCGAAAATACGAACACTACGAGGAGGCAGCGCAACCTCGAACGTCCCAAAATTACGGCTTATTGTACGACCCGTTAGAGCGTCGCACAGATGGTCCACCTTCCCAACCGAAACACTCGACACAACTTCGTCTCGACGTGGATTCATCACGACCACCGCTCGAGGTGCCTTCTTGTCGCGATGCACGGTCACGTAGGCCCCCTCCGTCGCAGTGTAGGTCGGCAGCGACAGCGTTTCGATGCGCCGGGCAACGATAGCGGCAACTTCGTTGGGGTCATCGAGCGTCGCGACTTCGAAGTCGCGCGCGTCACGCTTCTTGACCGGTCGCATGCCACCATCGCGATCGAGCACCGACGGCCCAATGGTCACGTCCTTACCCGATGCCGATAGATCGAGGAGGTCC
>JAHFDY010000094.1 GCA_023248735.1 Myxococcales bacterium | reverse complement strand
AACGTTGTTGCTCACGCGTAACGCTCGAGCGATGAGCGGATGGCCAAGGTCAGCCGCAACGAACGATGCACCGCTTACGAACTCGGGCCACACAGCCTCGGTCTCTTCGAACGCTCGCGTCGCGAGCGCTGCGGCGGCCTCGAACGTTGCGGCGGTGGAGATCCAATCGGAAAGAAGCTTGCCATATTGGGCGCGCCATCGTTCGAGGAGCAAGCTGCACAGAAGATCCCACTGCAGGAGCGGACCTATGAGCATGCGGAACAGACCGTTCTCGCGCGCGTCGAGGAGCGTGCCAATCGTCCCAAGCCCCCTTGCCGCAGCCTCGGCGCCGGTTCCCTTGGTCAAGATCGCTTGCAGTTCACGCCCTCTATCGCTTTCGAGCGCGAGGCCCGTCGTCAGTCCGAAGATTGCCGCGTAGCGCTCCGGCGTACCGACAAGCGGCGTCGCCGTCTCGAGAATGACGCGCGAACGCGACTGTGTCGCCGCGCGCACCAAAAGCCCGAGCGAAACGAGAGCGACCGCTGGAAGCTTGAGCAGCGCAACTCCGCTGAAGGCAGCCATCGTGATCGAAAACGTCACGCATCCGAAAATGCAAGTTACCCAAAGCGAAAGCGGATTGACGAGCTCCGCGTCACCGCCGCTCCACGCAAGGAGCTTGGCAAGCGCCGCCTCGTCCGGTTGGCGCTCTGAGAGCAGCACAGCATTCGCGGAGAGCGACTCGCGAAAATCGTGGCGATCGGCAAGTTCCTTTACAAATTGTTGACGCGCACGCGATTCGTCGATCGTGCACGGTTCGAGCAATGTGCGCGCTAGCGACGCCTGACCATCACGGGTGTGCACGCCATCGAGCCAGCTCGAAAACGAGCGTGACCCAAACAGGTCGAGATCGTGAGCATACGGATGTGTTGGCGCAACCGTATCCACGATCCCTTCGGGGCGCGAAGGTGCACCGTCGACTACGCGGATAATGGCGCGTTCCACGTAGTCGTTTCGCGCACGCACGAGATCCGCTCTGCGTTCGATGTTCGCATGCAGGATGACCAGCGCGAGAAAGACGAACGCGCTCGTCGCGATGGCCCAGGATCCCCACGCCGGCCAGTGAACGAATGGGCCGGCAGCCAGCCCCCCGAGCACTATCAAAAAAAACAACACACGGAGCGCGGCAATGACGCGGCTGCTTTGTTCAAGCAATGTGCTGTCGATACGCAACTGCGCGTTCCGCTTCTTGTAGTGCGCTTCGGGGCTGTGTTCTGCCGGAGTGGCGGATTGGACGGCTTCTTGAGCGGCCTCTCGAGTGGCCTCTTGAATGGATGGCGAGTTCAACGCGCCTACTGTAGCTCATGCTGCGTATGCGACTCGCCGCGCATGACGGGTTGCTGCGGCAGGCTGCGGGTCGATTCCCGCAACGGCGACGGCCAGCCCCGAGAGCGTGAGGCGAATCTCTCCCTCAACGCCGCGATCGATGAGTCCCTGTTTGGCAAGCGCGCGAAGACCCTGTCGAATTGCAGCGGCGCTCAACGGAGTGGCTCGGATGAGTGTCCCCACTGTGGACGAGTTGCGGTTGATTTGTTGGTAGACGGCCTGAAGGAGGAGGTGTGCTTGGCTCATACACGGCACTGTACAAATAACACTGAACGTATTTCCAGTTAACGGCGATCGAATTTTCTAACTTATTGATAATATACATGTTTTCAAGCGCTCTCGTATCCGCGACCGAGGAGGAGTTGGAAGTCACTCGGGCACGGGAACTCAAGGTAGCCTTCCGGGATGAACCGCCCGCTCGCGCTGCTTTCGAATGACGACGGGTTCAACCGAGCGGGCATTCGCGCGATTCGCGACGCGATGCTCCCGCGCTTCGACGTGGTGATCGTCGCGCCCGAGGCCGAGCAAAGCGCGTCGAGCCATTCACTCTCGCTTCATCGTCCGCTGCGATCGCGCGAAGTCGAGCCTGGCATCTTTGCCGTTGATGGAACCCCCGCAGACTGCGTCTACGTCGCCCTTCACGGAGGTGCGCGCTACCTACCGCGAAGACCTGACGTGGTCATTTCAGGTTTGAACCATGGCCTCAACATGGGACAGGACGTTTTCTACTCGGGCACGGTAGCTGCAGCGCGCGAAGGCGCCCTTCGAGGGATTCCAGCGATTGCCACCAGCGCCGAGTCGAAGGCCGATCGCAACGCCTGTGCCCTCGCGGTCGCTAGCTTTGCCCTCACGCTCATCAAAGAAGTCGCAAACGGCGAGGCAACTCGCGCCCCACTCTTGAACCTGAACTTTCCGCGGCGGTGGAACGGCAAACTTCGGGTCACGACGCTCGGTCGCCGCATCTACGACGAGGTGGTCGACATACGCGTCGACCCGAGGGGACGTGAGTATTTATGGCTCGGAGGCCCGGGCATCAGTCATGATGCACTTCCGGGGAGCGATACCGAAGCGTACGACGCTGGCTTCGCTTCACTGACACCGCTCCTACTCGACCTCACTTCTTCGTCGAGTGACCTTGTGCAATTGCTCCAAACAGCCGTTTCCAAACACACGCCATGAAGCTGGGAATGCAAACCGAACCACCGAAGGCTGGACCTGCGCCTCGCGCCAAGAGAGCATCGCTGCCTTCTGCCGCGAATTCGGACGCGCCAGTCTCAGGAAAGCATGGTCGCAAGACCGCAAAGGCCGCGGCGGTTACGAAGGCACCGGAAAATACGACGCGTGATGTGACGAATTCGAGCGGCCTGCACCAAGACGCTGATCGATACTTGCGCAACCTAATCCTTGACGTCGAGAACTTCCCGAAGCCGGGCATTCTATACCGCGACATCACGAAGCTCATCGCGACGCCAAGGGCATTTCACATCGTGCTCGACTCACTTGCGGAACGCTTCATCGGCGAGCACATCGATGCCGTTGTGGGAATCGAAGCGCGTGGATTCATTTTCGGTGGCGCACTCGCCGCCCGTATCAGCGCTTCCTTCGTTCCCGCTCGCAAACCAGGCAAATTACCACGCGCCGTGGATCGGGTGAGTTACGCGACCGAATACAGCGAAGCGCTACTCGAAATGCACCGCGACTCCATCAACGAAGGCGCACGCGTGCTTGTTGTCGATGATGTACTCGCAACCGGCGGCACTGCCGAAGCGGCGTGTCAGCTCGTTCGCATGCAAGGTGGCGCCGTGATTGGCTGCGCGTTCGCCCTCGAGCTCGCGAGCTTGGGTGGCCGCGAGAAGCTCATGCCGGTGCGCGTCGCGTGCGTTGTGACATACAGCTGATCTACTCTAAGCGCGTGGACCTCCACCGCGCGTTGCTCACCGACATTCAGCGAGAATTCCCCTCGTTTGCGATCGTCAAGAAACGTGACGTTGCCCTTCAGAAGGCGATCGACATTTTTCTTAAGGCGATCACTCTCGGTGGTCAACGCGCTTACCTAACGCGATATCATACGGTGCTCTTTGGCAAGCTCTATGTCCCAGACACTTGGGACGCGATGGTAGACATCGACAGAGTCATCCTCTTACGGCACGAACGTGTGCACCTCGAACAAGGCCGCCGCATGGGATTTTTCATGATGGCAGTTGTCTACTTGCTTCCTTTTTTTCCACTCGGGCTCGCCTACGGACGAGCGAGAATTGAGTGGGAGGCCTATGAAGAAACGATCGCTGCGACCCTGCAATTTTTGGGAAGAGAAGCTGCGCTCTCGCTAAAGCCATGGTTGGTCGAACGTTTCGTCGGACCTGACTACGGATGGATGTGGCCCTTTCCAAAAACCATCGAGCGTTGGTTTGACGCCGCCTACGAGAAGGCCGCGCGCCGGTATCCAAACCTTTCTTGTAACGCCTCTCCCCCAAAAATGACCGACTGAGTTACGATGGCGCCACCATGACGGCGGTCGGCATTGACTTGGGAACCACCAATACGGTTGTCGCGTGCGTGCGCGATGGACGCGTAATGGTGCTCGCGGATGAGCAAGGAAACAAACTGCTCCCTAGCGTTATCAACTTTCACCCGAGCGGCGAGGTGCTCGTAGGCCACCGCGCGCGGGAGCGGCGCGTACTTGACGCAAAGAACACGATTCACAACGTCAAGCGATTGCTCGGAAGGCCGTGGCACTCGACCGAGGTTACGGAAGGCCGCAAGCGCTTTCCCTTCGAGCTCAAAGAGGGCCCCGGCGAGAGCGCAATCGTCGTCACGCGCCACGCCGACTACACACTGCCCGAGGTCAGCAGCTTTGTTCTTCGACGCGCGAAAGCGATCGCCGAGCGAGCAACGGGTGAAGCCGTGCGGCGCGCGGTCATCACCGTTCCCGCAAATTTCAACGACCTTCAACGCGCGGCCACAAAGACTGCTGCGGCTGTCGCCGGCATTGAAGTCGTCAGGATCCTTAACGAACCTACGGCAGCGGCACTGGCCTACGGCATCACCAAAGTTAGCCACGAGCGAATTGCGATTTACGACTTTGGCGGCGGCACCCTCGACTGTTCGTTGCTCGACATGGCAAGCAACGTCTTCGAGGTCCTTGCAACAGCGGGCGACAGCTTTCTCGGCGGTGAAGACATCGACAACGCGATTGCGGAGCGCATGGCCGATCGACTACTCGCCGCCACGCGTTTTGATGCGCGTGCGGACGCCACCGCGCTCGATCGCCTCCGTATCGCTGCAGAGAACGTGAAGATCAAGCTCTCGTCCGAGCCAACGGCTGCCATCCAAATTGACGAAATCGGCTTCGGGCCTCACGGCGTTCCGCTTTCGTTCGAGTTCAAAATGAACCGGAACGAGTTTGACGAGCTCATTCGTCCCATCGTTCGCAAGACGTTCGAAGTCTGCGACGACGCAATGGCGATGAGCGCCCTTCGGCCTTCGACATTTGATCGCGTGATCCTCGTCGGGGGCAGCACGCGCATTCCGCTTGTTCAGCGCGAGGTGCAGGCGTACTTCGGAAACGATCCGCACGTCCGCATTCACCCCGAAGAGGTAGTGGCCATCGGCGCAGCGATTCAGGCCGCCGCCCTCACCTCGCCAGAACGTCGGCGATCGGTTCCCCCCGCACCTCAACCCGGCAAACCGCCGGTTCCAATTCAACACGAAGACAGCGTCACCCAAACGCTTCCGCGTGCACCCGTCGAAACGGATCAGAAGACGGGGCAAGATCAAGCGACAAGCGTCGCACCAACGACGCAAGTGCTCGCCCGCATGAAGTCGGCAGACGGCGAGGACGAAGAAACCCGTCGCGGTCCAAAGTTCTCGAAGGAGAAGGCCTGGCGTGAACTGAAGAGCGGCCCGGCTATTCGCCAGTCGGCGCCGCGAGTCGAAGGCGGCAGCGTCACAGTGGAGTTGCCAATACTTGACCATTCGGTCGTTACCCATGACGGGTCGACAGGGGTCACAAAGGACTCAACCACGCGAGGTGGAGAGCGTACCCACAGAGCGACGCAACCAGGACTCGGTCATCGGTCTGCGGTTACGCGCGCCGTGTTCGACGCAAACGAGGACCTCTCGCTCCTCACGCCAATCGGACTAGAAGCGGAAGCTTACGAGCTCGAAATTACACCCGCACCATCGGGCGAAGGCACCGCCCCTCAATTGCAACTGACATCGTTACAATATGGTATCCAAGCCGGTCCGCCCGTGAGTGCTCCGGCGCCGCACGCACTCTCGCCGAACACAACCGCGCCTTGGCCCGCAGTGCGCGTGCCTCCTTCACCTTCTTCTGCTGCCCCGACGATGCCAGAGCTACCGCAAAAAGCTGCGACCGAGACCGGCATGACGCCGGTCAAGAACCGCACGATTCCGCTAGCAACCGTGCCGCCCCCGCGGATGCATCAGACGATGCCGTCACCTGTACTGATGGATGTGACTCCGCGCGCGCTCGTTGTCGAGACTGCGGGCGGATTCTCAACGCCCGTCATTCCGCGCAACATGAAGATCCCTTGCGAGCGCACGCGGGCGTTCACAACGGTCATGGATCGTCAAACCATGGTGAAGGTGCGGGTGGGTCAGGGTGAAGAACCTTCGTTCGCCGCCAATACCTATCTCGGTGAGGTGACCTTGAGCGGTATGCGAGCCGCGTCACGCGGCGACATCACCGTCGAAGTGTGCTTCGAGGTCGACTCGGATGGATCACTTCAAGTAAGTGCAACTGAGCTCGGCACCGGTAACGAAGTGCATGCGACGCTCCAACTGGTCGGAGTCGATCCTGAGCTGAGCATCGAGCAAATGATGGATCGCAGCGCTCAACGCATCGCCCCCAACTAACGAGCGGGCTTCACGATGAACGATCTCGAACGCATCTACGACTGGCTGGCGAACCTCGACCAGCTCAGTCACTACGAGTTGCTCCGCGTCACGCCTGCGTCGACGCACGACGAGGTGCGCCACGCCTTCCACGCGTTCGCAGCGATCTTTCACCCTGACGCGCAGGCCGAGCGAAACGCCATCGAGCGCGCGGCGCTTACCCGCATCTTTCGTCGCGGGGCCGATGCCTTTCACGTGCTAAGCGATGCGAAGGCGCGCGCTGCCTACGATCTCAGCCTTCGCAAGAAGCCCAATAAGCGCTGAACATGCCCCAATTGACGAAGGTTCGAAAACTCTCACAAGCGCGCAGCCTCCGAACCCTAGGGGTCGCAGGCGCAATCGTATTTGTAACTTCTGAAGCACGATTTATTGCGGCAAAGCCGATATGTGAGACGACTTACCCGGTCAAGGCGAGCCCGCCAGAGGGAACGGCGACGACGAACCTCGCATACTTCGAATACGGCCCGACCTTGCGCGTTAGTTCGATCAACTTCTTCGCGCGTCACCACTCCGGATACCTGATCGACGGCGTGAGCAACTCTCCCGAACAGAAGTGGATGACCGACAAAAGCGACCGACACCCTTGGCTCGAAGTCCATTTTCGCGCCGCTCATCATTTGGCCGCCGTGCGCATCGTCCACGCCGGCGCCATCGAGCCGAGCACTTACACGGCAAAAACGTACACGATCACTTGTCTCCGCGACCGCAAGACGAGCGACGTCAAAATCGTGATTGATGGCAACAAGGAGAGCCGTCCTCTCCATCCTCTTGTGTGCGAGCGAGCGACCGGCATCCGCATCGACTTCGTCCTGCGTGGATCCGAAGCGGTACGACTCTATGAGGTCGAAGCGGTCGGCCTATGGTGAAAGCGAGAACCTTGCTCATCGCACTCACGTGCCTCGGCGCCACAGCGCGTGTCTTTGCGTGGGCGTACGTTCATCCCGATCTGCATCCTGATGCGTTCTTCCAATATTGGGAGCCCGCGTGGTGGCATTTGCACGGCTACGGGTGGCACTCGTGGGAATGGGAGATCGGTCTACGGTCGTGGCTCTTACCCGCTTACAACGGTGCTTGGATCGCATTTTTCGAAGCCATCGGAATTCGTAACCCACATCATCTATTTCGCATCATGCTCCTTCATTGGGCCTTGCTGAGCGCAGCAATCGTTCCTGCGGCCTGGCGAATGGGCGCGGCGCTTCAGAAACGTTTTGGCAACGCGAGCGGCAGCGTCAGCGTGCCCGCATTTACAGCACTCTTTGCGGCCATCATGCCGGTCCTGATCCACTTCTCACCGCAAACGATCATCGAAGTTCCGGGCACACTCCTCTTCGTCTGGGGTTACTGCCACTGGCTCGAAAGTCGCGTGCGTTTTGGCGAAGCGGAGGCACGATCGGCGCTCTGGGCAGGGCTTGCGCTCTCTCTTGGAGCGTGTCTTCGTATTCCGAACGGACCGCTCGCATTAGTTCCGGTCCTTGACATGTTGCTGCGACGACGTTTTCGACCCGCACTTGCGTGCATGGGCGCCGCGATGATTCCGTTAGGCGTGTTCGCGATCACTGACTGGGTCACTTGGGGGAGGCCCCTGCATTCTGCGCTCGCGTTTGTTCAGTACAACTTCATCGAGGGGCGTGCCATCGAGCACGGGATATCGCCTCGCGATCAGTACTTCGACGAGATTCGAACGTGGCTCGGCGTCGCCGTCATTCCACTTGCCATTCTGATCACAACTCAGCTCCGCAGGGTCTGGCCCCTCTTCCTTCCAGCGGTGTTTCTCGTGTGTTTGCTCGCGACGCAGCCCCACAAGGAGAGTCGATTCATCCTGCTCCCGTGGGCGCTCGGGACGCTCTCGGCAGGCGGCGCCTTGGGCTTCATCGTTTCGGCGCTAGGACGACGCTTTGGTCGTGAATCACTCCTACGCGTCCTTGGCCTAATGTTCGCAGGTGGAGTTACAATTGTGCACGCGCGAGGCCTCACGAAGATGCCTGCACTCGACTACTCCCATAAGTGGCCGGTGTATGAAGCCGAGAGTTGGGCCGGAACACAACCCGATCTAACGGGCCTCCTTGTTGCGGATCGGCTTCACCTGAGCGGCGGTTGGGCGCTCATCGGCAAGAACGTTCCTTTCGAGGTGCTTCACCAGGGAACGATCGGCAACCCCATATTTAACTACGCCATTGCCCCTCGTGAGTTGGACGCGCTCTGTCTCCAAAACAGGATGCATGTCGTGTGGGAGAAGGAGAACTTTCGCGTGTGGACAAGGTAGGCGCACCCCAAGTTTGTTGAACGCACCTTCGCGCGGCACTACCGTCAAAGCGTGCGCGCCCTCCATAAGAGCTTCCTAGTCAGCCTCGTCGCGACGGCAACGCTCTTGATCACCACGCTGTACTGGGCGTTCGTGCGCGCGCCCGTCGAGAAGACGATGGGGATCGTGCAGAAGATTTTCTACTTCCACGTTCCGAGCGCCTACGCCATGTACCTCGGCGCCACTGCTTGCCTGATCGGCTCTGTGATCTACCTGGTGAAGCCGAGCGACCTGAGCGACGCGTTCGCAAGGGCGGGCGCCGAGCTTGCGGTTGTTTTTGGACTCATTGTGATCACCACAGGTCCACTTTGGGCGGCAAAGGCGTGGGGCTACTACTGGACGTGGGACCCAAGGCTCACGACAACGTTGCTCAGCCTGATGCTCTACGTCGCATACCTCCTACTTAGGACCTTCACAGGCGACGGCCCAGCCGAAGCCAAGTTCGCCGCTGCGCTCGGCATTTTGGGCGCAGCGAACCTCCCCATCATTCACTTCAGCGTGCAAAAATGGAGTGGCCAACACCCCACGGTCATCACAGGCAACGGCGGCGGCTTGCAGCATCCGGACATGAGATTCGCGCTCTCGCTCGGATTCGTCACTTTCACCCTGCTCGCCCTTCACCTCTTGTGGATGCGCACCCGAACCGAAATCGCGCGGGCACGGGTCATCGCGCTTGAGGAGCAGCTGCAGGACCTCGAGGAGTCACCATGAACTTAGTTGGTCTCGACGTCGTTCCGCCGCCAAAAGAGGGCCCGAGCGATCGCGCCACAACGTTTCAACCGGTAACGGGTGGTACCGAGCAGCGCGACGGCTTGAAGCTCATGGTGACGGCCTATGCAATTGTGTGGCTCGTCCTCATGGGGTGGGTTGTCATGGTTTGGTTACGGCAGCGCATTCTCGACGACCGCATTCGCGCGTTGGGCATCGCGATCGAGAAAGTCGCTAAGGCCCGAGCAGACCGATCATGAAGTTCCCTGGTCCCGAGCATCTGTTTTTCATTCCAGCAATGCTTCTGATTGGGATCGTTATCGGCTGGATCTTGGGCGGTCGTGCGGCTCGCGAGCAAATGCTCAAGCAAAAGCGTCGCCTTCGCGAATAGTCTTACGTTCTAAGGAGCCTCACATGTTCGACTTTGAGATGACCGAAGAGCAGCGTGCCCTCGTCGACACCGCCCGTCGTTTTGCCAAAGAGCGCATCATTCCGATCGCCAGCGAGTGCGATGAGAAGGCGCACTTTCCGATGGAGGTGTTCAAAGACGCGTGGAACCTGGGGCTCGTCAACCCGACGTTACCCAGCGAGTACGGTGGCGCAGGCCTCTCCGACGTAGAGGGAACGCTCATCACCGAAGAGCTCGCGTACGGTTGCGCCGGCATCCAAACGAGCATGACGTGCAACACGCTCGGCTTCACGCCGATAAAACTTGGCGGAAGCGAAGAGCAAAAGAAAAAGTACCTCGGCTGGCTCTCGTCGGAACCGATCTTTGTCAGTTACGCAACCAGCGAACCTGGTGCGGGAAGCGACGTCGCGGGCCTTCAAACACGCGCGACAAAAGATGGCAACGGCGGTTATGTTTTGAATGGAACGAAGCAATGGATCACGAACGCGAACCACGCGAGCTTCTACGTCATCTTCGCGACCGTCGATCCCTCACACCGCCACAAAGGGATCGGCGCGTTTATCGTTCATCGTGATCAAACCGGTCTACGCGTCGGCAAGCACGAGAACAAGCTAGGACAACGCGCGAGTGATACCGCGGCTGTTACCCTCGAAGACGTCAGAATTCCCGCGGCTCAAGTTCTCGCAGAGCCCGGTTTCGGCTTCAAGCTTGCGATGGAAACGTTCAATCAAACGCGTCCCGACATCGGTGCGCTCGCCATCGGCATCATGCGCAGATGTCTAGACGAGTGCGTCGCCTACGCAAAAGAGCGCAAGACCTTTGGTACCCCAATCGCCAATCACCAGATGATCCAAGCCATGCTCGCAGAAATGGCGATCCGCATTGAAGCGACGAGTCTGCTCGTGAGAAAGGCGGCGTGGAATCTCGACAAAGGCCTCCGCAACCCGGTCGTGTCCTCCTACGCAAAGTGCTACGGCGCCGACTCGGCGATGGCGACCGCGATCGACGCGGTGCAGATCTTTGGCGGATACGGCTACACCAAAGAGTACCCGGTCGAGAAACTCATGCGCGACGCGAAGCTCTTGCAGATTTACGAAGGCACGAGCCAGGTCCAGCGCATGGTGATAGCGAAGCACCTGCTCGCGTAATGCTCCCCCAGAAAGCACGGGGGTTACTGCTCAGCCTTTTCGTCGCATGCGCACCTCCGCCCGAAGGTCCCCGCAACGACGAGCATCGCGTCGTTGTCACCAACTCCCCAAAAGGCAACAGTGGTGGTTACCTATTTGCGATGAGGTCGCCACTGAGCAGCATCGGGGTTCTTCGCGCCGACGGACTCAGTCGCCAAGAAACTGAGTCATTCGGCAAGAGCCTCGCTCGTGCGATCGAAGGGTGCGTAACGCGAGAATTTTCTCGTGGTGCTCTAATACCTGGAGCAACACGACTCGAAGTCACCATCGACCCAGCAGGTCGGATAGGCCACATCGACGTCACGAGCGAACCAAAGTCCGCGCACTCAGGGGCCCTGCTTTGCGTCGTTTCGCCACTGCACGCGATCGGTTTTGGCGTTGGAGAAGCGCGATTAGTGTTGCTGGAGGCCCTATGGGGAGCAACCAAATAGAGAGCCAATTGTGGCGAGGCGCGATTCATCCGTTCTCGCTAAATTGCCGCATCATTTGAGTCTTTGTGAGCAGAGAGCCTTTGATCTGTTGTCGCCAAACGGTGACAGTGCACGCCACTTCACGAAACACCGAATGCGGGCAAGGGTTCACAAATGAGAAACTTGGTATGGCTCTCGGTTGCGCTTGTTGGCTGCTCGAGTGACGTCGGAACCACCGTCGAAGGCAATGGCCGCGCGGGCAATGGGTCCGGCGGACACGCAACGCCCTGGGTCCCTGGCGAAACAAAAAAGCCTGCGAGCGATGATCGGATCGCAACCGACATCAGCATCACCGAGATAGCGATCTTCCAAGGCGTGAAAATCCCGCTGATGAAAGTAGGAGAGGCCGCAACGAGCGCCTACGCGTCCGCGGTGGGTGGCCGGCCCGGCGTTGTTCGCGTCTACGTGAAGCTCGAGCAGGGGTTCACCGCTCGCTCACTTACCGCAGAGCTCACGCTGCGGAGCGCTGACGGCACCGACACCATTCGCGAGAGCCAGATGACCGTGAGCCAGAACTCCACCGAGAGCTCGCTCAGTTCGACGATGAACGTTACACTCACCCCAGAGGAGATCGCGCAAGGCTCGTCGTTCAAAGTGCGCATCCTCAACAGCGAAGACGCCGCACCTCAAGATGGAACGCGCGCGCAATACCCACAAGATAGCAGCGTCGCCTCCTTCAACGCGGTCTCGTCGGGCAAGTTGCGCGTCAAATTGGTTCCTGTTCGCTACGACGCAGACGGCTCGGGACGCCTTCCGGATACAAGCGCGGCACAAGTGGAACGCTACCGAACCGCATTTCTTGAGCAGTATCCCGTGACCGATGTCGAAGTCACCGTGCGCGACGCGGTCGCATGGACCAGCGCGATCAGCGCAAACGGAAGCGGGTTCGACAACATCCTCGAGGAGATGGTGTACGTGCGCGCAAACGATCGCCCGAGCAGCGACGTTTACTATATGGGCATCTTCGCCCCGACATCTTCGTTCCAAAAATACTGCGGCGGCGGATGCGTGACAGGCCTCAGCGGCCTCGTCTTCGACGCGACGGATTCACAAGGTCGCGCGAGCGTTGGCATCGGCTTCTCCGGCAGCGACTCGGCCGAAACGAGTGTGCACGAGATCGGCCACGCGCACGGCCGTGAGCACTCGCCCTGCGGCACCGGCGGGTCACGCACCTATCCCTACGCGAATGGCGCGATCGGAAGTTGGGGCTACGGGATATTGAGCAAGAAACTTTACAGTCCAACTTCTTACTCAGATTTTATGGGCTACTGCAATCCGACTTGGGTCAGCGACTACACGTTCGGCGCCCTTCTCACGCGTGTGAGGGCAGTCTCGCCGCTTACAAAAGGCATCGCGTTGCCAGGCGGCGAGTATCGGTTCGTGCAAGTCAGCCCTGAGGGAGACCTCCGCTGGGGACGCACGGTCACCCTACCCGCCGCTCCGACCAACACGCCCACAACCATTCGCACCGTCGAAAGCAGCGGGGCTATTCGTAATGTCACCGGTTACTATTATCCATTCGCGGAGCGCGACGGCGGGTACATGCTCGTTCGCAAATCCGATGTGAGCGGAAAGCGACTCGAAATTGACCTGCGAGGCACGACGAGAACGCTCGCGGCGCAATAAATCGTCCACCAAATTTGTCTCCCCGCGCCAATTGGGGCACGTGAGCTTGCTCCCGACACCGACGCACAGCAGCGTAAGGCCACCTTACGTTTTGCTTCGGGTAAGTCGAGGAGTGGTTGCGCATGGAACGTTGGTCTTTTGTCTCGATCTTCTTGCTCGGTTGCTCGCAGGCCGCGCCACTTGTTGCGGTCGATCCCGCCCTTCAAGACGACGGTGGCGTCAGTGAAGACCCGCCACAAGACGGTGGTCCGGACGCTTCAAAACCGGATGGCGCAAAACCACCGCAAGACAGCGGCCCGGACGAACAGAGTCCACCCGGCCCAGCGGTCGTCGTCACCGACATCGCCATCAGCGAGATAGCGCTTTTTCAAGGCGTCAAACTTCCTCTTATGAAGGACGGCGCTGTTGCGAAGAGCAAATACGCCTCCGCGGTCGCGGGTCGTCCGGGAATCCTGCGCGTCTACCTCAAGCCAAGCGCAACATTTCGTCCCCGAGAGCTCACCGCCGAGGTGACCCTGAAGAGTACGACCGGCACAGCCGTGCGGCAGGTGAAGATGAACGTCACCACCACGCCCTCTTCCGAGAGCGAGCTCGGCTCGACGATGAACTTCACGCTGGCAGCGGAAGACCTGCCTCAGGGAAGCTCATCATTCAAGGTCCGCGTGCTCGGCTCAACCTATGTTGGGGCGCCGACGACAACGCCAGCCGAGTATCCATCGGGGACGACCGAGGCCTCGCTCGACATCGCGGGGTCAGCCAAGCTTCGCGTCGTGCTCGTTCCCGTTCGTTACGACGCCGACGGTTCCGGTCGATTGCCGGACACAAGCACTTCAACGGTGGAGGCGTACCGTAAGGCGTTCTTCGAGACCTATCCGGTTAGCGCCGTCGACGTCAGTGTCCGAGCCGCCATGACGTGGAGCGGAGCTATCGCCGCGAACCAAGCTGGATGGGACGACGTGCTGAACCAGGTCATCGCATTGCGCGCGCAAGACAAGCCCTCCGCGGATACGTACTACATGGGCATTTTCGCTCCAGCCGCGACGTACAACACTTACTGCGCAAGCGGTTGCGTTGCAGGACTCGCGCCGCTCATCACGAGCACCACGGACTCGAGCTCTCGTGCGGGCGTCGCGATCGGATTTAGTTCGGACGCTTGGGCGCTGAGTCGAAGCGTGAACGCAGCGATTCATGAAACGGGGCACATGCACGGCCGTAGCCACGTCGGCAATAGTGGAACGAATCCCCGATGCGGGATTCCCGGGTCGGTCGATACCGCTTTCCCCTACAGCGGGGACGGGTCCATTGGGAGCTGGGGCTACGGGCTTTTGGACAAGCAACTTTACAGTCCAGAAACTTACTCAGATTTCATGGGCTACTGCCTCGACAAGTGGGTGAGCGACTACACCTATGGCGCGCTCCTCACGCGCATTGCGGCCGTCGCGCCAGCAACGAAGGGCATCGCCCTCCCCGGTGGTGAATACCGCTTCGTTCAAGTCAGCAAAGACGGGAACCTGCGCTGGGGACTCACCGTCGACTTTCCGACCGCCCCGAGCAACAACCCGACCACGGTTCGCGTCACTGATGCGAGCGGGACAATTCGCAACATCACCGGTTACTATTACCCTCACGGAGACGCCGAAAGCGGCTACATTCTGGTTCGTAAGTCCGACGCCGTGGGCAGGCGCATCGAAGTCGACCTCAGCGGGACCACGCGCGCTTTGGCGTTCTGATTGCTGAGCTTCGTCTTTCCTGAGGATCCGACTCGGTCAAGGCCTCGACGAAGGTCGTCGGCGCGAGTAGCGTGGCCGGACCTTGCGAATGATGACGTTTCCTATGATTTCGCGATCTTCACTCGCGCTCGGTCTGCTGGGCTGCTCAACGACGGCTCTCGACAGTGATCTCTTCGGAGACCTGAACCCGCGAGCGGCGGCCGACGCGGGTCTCGAAGAGCCGGCGCCCCCGGCACCACCTATCGTCGTAACCGACGTCGCGATCACCGAGATCGCGATGTTTCAGGGCGTCAAGATCCCGCTCATGAAGGACGGGGAACCGGCAACGAGCCCATACGCGTCGCTCGTGGCCGGTCGACCGGGGTTGCTGCGCATCTACGTCAAACCGAGTGCCGGTTTTCAGGCACGTGAGATCACTGCAGAACTCACACTCACCAGCGCCGCTAACGTTGCGACGACACGAAAAGTCAAGATGACGGTCCGGAAGACCTCTCTCGAGTGGCAACTCGACTCGACAATGAACTTTACGATCGCGGCGGAAGACATCCCAAAGGGAACGTTCTCTTTTGCCGTGCGCCTGATGAGTGCACCGGTGACGACCCTCGCCGAGAGTCCACCTGCTCAATATCCAGTCGATTCGAGCAACGCCGCCTTCAAGTTGGTTTCGTCGGGAAAGCTCCGCATCGTGATCGTCCCGGTTCGATACAACGCCGACGGTTCGGGTCGCCTGCCCGACACAAGCGCAGCAGTACTAGAAGCCTATCGGACCGCGTTTTTCCAAATGTACCCAGTGACCGACGTCGAGGTCAGCCTTCGAAGTGCCATCGATTGGAGCGGCGCGATCAAAGCCGATCGCAGCGGCTGGAACGAAGTGTTGAGCGAGGTCATCGCCCTACGCTCAGAAGATCAACCCGCCAGCGACGTGTACTACGTCGGCACGTTTGCCCCAGCCTCATCGTTTGGTAGCTACTGCCGCGACGGGTGCATTGCGGGACTCGCCACATTGGTGAACAGTGCGACCGACGCGAACTTGCGCGCAGGCGTTGCAATCGGATTCGGCAGCGACGTCTTCTCAACCGTCGCCGCAGTCCACGAGACCGGGCACTTGCATGGCCGGAAGCACGCCCCGTGCGGAGATCCCGCTGGTGTTGACAAGGCGTTTCCCTATAGCGACGGATCCATCAAGACGTGGGGCTACGGGGTTTTGGACAAGGAACTTTACAGTCCGGACTCTTACTCAGATTTCATGAGCTATTGCGACGGCAGTTGGGTCAGCGATTACACATATGCCGCACTGCTCGCGCGCCTCCAAGCGGTGGCGCCCGTTCAGAAGGGCATCGTGCTGCCAGGCGGGGACTACCGATTCGTTCAGGTCGGCGCAGACGCGAGCCTTCGTTGGGGCAAGACGATCAAGTTCCCTTCAGCACCCAACAACAATCCCACCGCCGTCCGCACCGTCGATGCCAGCGGAACTTTTCGCACCATCACCGGTTATTACTATCCGTACGGTGATGACCAGGGGGGCGTGTTGCTCGTGCGGAAAACTGATGTCGATGGCAGACGCCTCGAAATCGATCTGCGCGGCGCGTCACGGTCGCTTCAATAGGAGACGCGTCTCAGTAGCATCTGCAATGTGCTTACCTTCCCCCTCGCCGACTACGGTGGCGGGATCCCATGCGCACTGCGATCTTAATCCTTCTACTCGGCCACGGCACTATTTCGTGTAGCAGCAGCGCAACTGCGGAAGCCGAAGCGTCGCGCGACATCACCATCACGAGGGTCTCCATCCAGCAGGGCGTCGAGTTGGCGCTCATGAAGGATGGCCAGGAGGTTCTTCCCTCCTACGCAGCCCCAATTGCCGGCCGCCCTGGCATGGTCCGCGTTGAGTTTAGCCCGCGGTTTTCGGGCGTTCATGACGTGACCGCACAGCTTCTGCTCGACCACGGCGGAGGCATGGTGGCGACGAAGGAAATAGTCAAGCAAATTGATGGTTCCAATAGTGGACAAATCGTCGACTTCGAACTCGCGGCGTCTGACCTCCTCGCCGACACCAAGTTCCGTGTGCGATTTGCGCCAAGGAAGGGAGGCGCAGTCACGGGCGATGGCGCCCCCGCGGAATATCCCGCAAAGACTTCGCAACCGGTCACCTTCAAACTCCAACGAAGCGGGACCCTTCGCATCAAGCTAATCCCCGTTCGGTATGATGCCGACGGATCGGGACGCATCGCCGACTCGGACGAGACACACGTGCAGGCGCTGAAGAAGCGCTTCATGGACCTTTTCCCGGTGACGGGAGTCGACATCGCCGTCGGTGATCCCTTCCCTTGGAACGGGAAACTCAGTCGCAATGGCGACGGGCACGATGACTTGCTCGACGGGATCATGGCGCTGCGAGCCCAGGAGCACCCCGAATTCGACGTCTACTATCTTGGTCTCTTCGCGACGACGGCGACATACGCTGAATACTGCGGGCGCCAGTGCACAACGGGCTTGAGCGTGCGCGTGAGAAACGCGAGCTCGGCCGAAAGTCGCGTGAGCGTTGCCGTTGGATACGCAGACACCCGATCGATGGATACCTCTCTCCACGAAATCGGCCATGCGCATGGCCAGCAGCACTCGCCCTGCGGCGTAGGCGATCCCGATCCTTCGTTTCCACACGACAACGCCGCTCTCGGCGCTGAGGGCTACGCCGCTTCGACGAAAACGTTCTACAATCCGGCGAAGACTTTTGACCTCATGAGTTACTGCGATCCGACGTGGGTGAGCGACTACACGTTTGGCGCATTCCTCAACCGCGTTCAAGAAGTCACGCGGGCAGTCGCCCCACAGCAGCGGCTCGCACTTGGTCGCCCGATCCGAGTGTTGCAGGTGCGGGCCAATGGCGCTTCCAAGTGGGGACAGAATCTCACGATCGGATCGATGCCGAAGGGCGAATCCATCACGCTCACAGCAACGGCGCCGGACGGAAAAAAAACGAACCTATTTGGCCACAAGTACCCTTACGTAGACCGCCCGGGCGGAACCGTTTGGGTCGCATCGAGCGACGTCGCAGGGAAGCGCGTCGAGCTCGACTTCGATGGTGCGAAGATCGAGCTCGATTCGGAAAATTGAGTGCTACGCGCTTAGCGAAAGTTGCTCGCGGCTGCGCGTCACATTGCCCGAAGTATCGCGGCTAAACGATGTGCGGATCACGGTCGTGTCACCATCTTGGCTGCGAAGATAAACTTCGCGCGCACGGGTAAAGGCGCCGTCAGCTGATCGCGTCGCCATGGCGAAGACTTCCTTCGACGAACCATCGGGGCGTTCGACGCTCATATGGCGCGCCATTGCAGCGCTGCCATCGCTCCTTTTTACGACGACCGACTCGACGTCGGCGTGAAAGCCGTCGGCGCGAGTGACCTCCTCCGCAAAGGCTTGCACTTGGACGCCCGGTGCGGGTTGACCGAACGGTGGCGGCCCTTGTGGCGGTCCACCTGGTTGTCCAAATGGTGGCGGCCCAAACGGTGGCGGCCCTTGTGGCGGTCCACCTGGTTGTCCAAATGGCGGCGGTCCAAACGGCGGCGGCCCTTGTGGCGGTCCACCTGGTTGTCCAAATGGTGGCGGCCCAAACGGTGGCGGCC
>JAHFDY010000093.1 GCA_023248735.1 Myxococcales bacterium | reverse complement strand
CGAGCACACCTGAGGACGCGATTCGTGCTGCACAGCAGTTGAGGAGCGCGGCGCTTGCGGCGTGTCCTTCGACAGCTTCCGACAATGCGATCGCGGCGCTCGCGACCGCGATCGAGCAGAGCGCGCAGCAAGCACTCCTCGAAGCGGCCAAGTCCGGCGACGAGCTCGCGCCTTGCTCGGAACCCACGACAGCCAGCGTCGAGGCGTATCAGCGAGCGTCAATGCCCGCCGCGCCGCGCCAAGAAGCACCAGCCGACCCAATGTACGCCTGAGCGGTTTATGCTCATCGCGTGAAGCACCTCGTCCTGTGGGAAGACCCGCACGCCCACCTTGCGTTTCCAAGCCTCATCGCGCGAAGCGATGGGAGCATATTGCTATTTTGTCGTCGCGGACGCGACCCAAGATGGGCGCTGCCCGAAGGGCTCTGCGGATCAGGCTGGCAGAGCCATTGGGACCCGCGATCATGCATCACTTTCGGCATTATCAAGAATATTGACGATTACGAAGGAGGCAGCCCAGCTGACGTTCGGATCGTCCCGATAGACCCGGACTACGCTGATCAGGACGCATCGATTTTGCGCCGCAACGATGGATCGCTTCTTCTGTGCTCGTTTGGTTGGTACCCGTTTCCATCCGCTTCAACTTTCCTTACAGCTCCCCCTTCGACGACCGAGTCTCTGACGGGACGAGGCGCGACCGGAACACTTCAACTCACGAGCTTCATCTGTTGGGGGTCCTTCGCGCTCTCAACGAGAGACGACGGACTTACATGGAGTCCGCGAAGTTCGTTCCCGCCGCTCAACCCGGAGGAACAAGCACGATCGCTTCAGAACCGCGGAGCGATACGCGGCGCCATGGTTGAGAGGGGCGATGTGGTGGTGGGTCTCGCGTACGCGCTCGGCGAAAGTGGCAGATACAATGCCCACGTATTTCGTACGCGTAACGGTTACGAATATGAGTGGGGCGCGACGCTCACGATGCCAGTCGACCTTGGCAACGGCAGCTTGCTCGAACCGAGCCTCGTCGCCACGGAAGACGGAGACCTCATCGCGTTCTTTCGTACCTCGAACCTCGACGACAGAATCGTGAGCGCGCGTTCGAGTGATGCTGGCGCAACGTTTGGCGAGTGGACTGCCTACAAGGCAGTCGGACACCCAACGATGCCGCTCAGGCTACGCGACGGTCGCATCGCGATCATTTACGGGTATCGACGCCAGCCGTTCGGGATTCGGCTTCGCGTCATGAAGTCGAATGGCCGCGATCTCGACGACGCAAAAGAGATCATCTTGCGTGACGATGGACGTGGGCCGGACATCGGCTACCCGTGGATGATCGAGTTGGCCGATGGGCGCCTCCTCGCGGCCTACTATTGGATCAGCGACCACGGGCAAAGGCGAATTGAGGCAACCCTCATCGACCCTGGCGAGTACGCGTAGGGTAAGTCAAAGGTCGGTGAGAAGCGTCGTCAGCACATAGTCCGCCGCGAAAATCGCCACGATGCTCGACACGACGGCTTTGGCTGTGGCCTCGCCGACTCCGCGCGCGCCACCCGACGCGTGGAAGCCCTTTTTGCAGCAGATCACGCTCACCATAAGCCCAAAAACCGCACTCTTCGTAAGACACATGCGCATGTCAGGCACGTGCAAAAATTGCTCAACTTTCAAAAAAAACTGTCCAGGATCGATGCCCTGCCAAGTCACCGCAACGACGTACGAGCCCGCCATGCCGGCGAGACCGAACAGGACCGATAGAAGTGGCACCATGAGCACGGAACCGAGCATGCGCGGCACAACCAGGTATTGAATGGGGCTCACACCCATCGTTGTGATCGCGTCGATCTGTTCGGTAACACGCATGTTGCCAAGCTCGCTTGCCATCGTGCTGCCTGCGCGCGCTGTCACCACCACGGCGGCAAGCACGGGCGCAAGCTCGCGCGCCAAGGCCAACGCAACAACGCCGCCGACCATGTTCTCGGCAGAGAATTGTCGAAAACCCACGATGGTGCTGACGGTGAACGCCATGCCCGTAAACAAGCCAACGAGCGCGACGATAAACGTCGAGCCCACCCCGATAAAGTCAAGTGAATTTACGAACTGCGCAAACCGAAACGGTCTGCGAAATAGCCAGGCGACCGCAGACCCTCCCAGCATCACGGTGGCGCCAAGGTCGTCGAGCCCACGTACGGCCGCCACAACCGGTTGCCAGAGAAACTCGAGCACCGAATCGAGTGCCGTGGGCTGAACCTCAGCGTCTGCCATTTCGACGCGAGCGTATCACTCCCCAACGACGGACAGCGAAGTTAGCGGCACTCAAGGCTCGCGATAGAACCGCGGAACGCGGCGCGAGATTGAGGTTAGAACCTCGTATGCGATCGTCCCCGCGTGGGCCGCGATCTCGGCCGCAGAGATGAAGTCGTGACCAAGGTCTCCGTCCTGGCCCCCAAGGACGACCACCTCGTCGCGAACCGCCACGCCAGAGATAGCGGTCACGTCGAGCATTGTCATATCCATCGATACCGCACCGACGATCGGCGCTCGATGGCCGCGGACGAGCATGTCCCCGCGGTTCGAAAGAAGGCGCGGAAGCCCGTCCGCGTAGCCCATCGCGACGGTGGCGATCCTTGACGGCCTGTTCGTCGTGTAACTGCCGCCGTAGCCAACGCGCTCCCCGGCGCAGACTTCGCGCACCGCTATCACCTCGGTTCGCACTCGTATCGCCTGTTGAAACTCCGGCCCGGGCACACCCTCTCTCGCGGGAGAAAAGGGCGAAACGCCGAAGAGCGCGATGCCGGGGCGCACCGCGTCCATGTTGCCCATCCTCCGGAGCACACCAGCGCTGTTGGCGACGTGGCATAACGCTGGATCGATGCCACCCCGCTTGAGCAGAAGGCGGGCCTCTTCGAATACCGCAAGCTGGCGTTCCGTGTCTGTGCAGTCCACAAGATCGGCGGACGCAAAGTGTGACATCAAGCCTTCGACGTGCACCTCTTTGCATTGTTCAATCGCAGTTACAATTTGAGGCAGGTCTGTCATGGTGACACCCAAGCGTGCCATGCCCGTGTCCACCTTAAGGTGTACGCGCACCGGACCGTCGATAACGCCGCTGCGCACGAGCCGAGCAAACTGGCTGACTTGCGCAAGATCGTAAACTACCGGAACCATTCCGCGTAGCGCCATCTCGCGGTGAACGCCTCCGTAGTAGCCCCCCATCACTAAGATAGGCGCGCGAATGCCGGCGTCGCGCAGCTCGACCCCTTCCTCAAAAAGCGCCACGCAAAATCCGTTCACCCCCGCGCGCTCGAGCGTGCGTGCAACCGCAGGGGCACCGTGCCCATAGCCATCGGCTTTCAAGACCGCCCAAACGGCGGCGCCCTCTGTGTAACGCCGCAACATGCGGAGGTTAGCTCGCAAGGCAGCGAGGTTCACCTCGGCTCGCGTTTGTCTGACAGCGTCGGCGGGCGCCGCACGCCTGGGCCGCAGGACCCGCACATCACGATCCGAGACGGTCATGCGCAACAACGCCTCGCGCGACTTCGCGCATTCCCGCCACCTCTCATCGCTCATCCGCGTGCGCAAACTGCAGCTCAACCAATCGCGCATACACGCCGTCGTGCACCATGAGCGAGGCGTGGTCACCCTCTTCGATGACCCGTCCGAGATGAAAGACAACGATCTGGTCGGCGGCACGAACCGTCGCGAGGCGATGAGCGATAACGATCGCCGTGCGGCCCTTCATCACCGCGTCGACCGCATGCTGAAGGCGCGCCTCGGTCACGGAATCGACACTCGCGGTTGCCTCGTCGAGAATCACAATCGGAGCGTCGAGATACATCGCGCGCGCAAACGCGATCAGTTGACGCTCGCCCGCGCTGAAGTTGGAGCCACGATCATCGACGCGTGCCAGGAGGCCGCCTTCGCGCGCCTCGAAGAGTGACAGCGCACCGACTCGCTCGAGCGCCACTTTCACTTTGCCCTGGTCGGGCTCGGAGGTGCCCGCCGCTACGTTCGTCGCGACAGTACCGGGAAAAAGATGAACGTCTTGCGGCACGACGGCGAACTGCTTGCGTAACTCACGCACGTTCCACTCGCGAATGTTGCGACCGAGTACCCGTACCTCACCGCTATCGATGTCGTACAGCCGAAGCAGAAGACTCGAGACAGTTGTCTTACCCGCTCCGGTCGCACCGACGAGCGCCACTTTCTGCCCACGTTTCGCGGCAAAACCGACGCTGCGCAGCACGGGCACGCCCGCCTTGTATGAAAATGTAACATTGTCGAAGACAATTACTTCGTCGACGGGACTCGCCGAACGCAAGGGTTCGGGCAGCGCGTCTTTTGCGTCGAGGTCGGTTTCGTCAAGCAGCTGAAATACCCGCTCCGCTCCTGCCATTGCGCTTTGCATGACGGTGTAGCGTTGCGACAACAAGCTCACTGGCTCAAAGAACTGACGAATGTACTGCGTGAACGTCACGAGTACTCCGAAAGTCACCATCCCGCCGCTTCCGACGTGCTGAAAACCTGCCCACCACAAGACTGACGCCACGCACAACGTGCCGACCATCTCAATGGCGGCATCGAGCACCGCTTCGTAAAAAACCGAACGCTTGTTCGCATCGCGGTACTCGGCGTTGATCCCTGCAAACTCCGCTGCCATTTCGCGTTCTCGCACAAATGCTTGCACAACCGCGATGCCGCTCACTTGTTCGTTGAGAAACGCATTGAGGCGCGCAGTCTTGGTGCGAATTTCGCGGAAGGCCTCTCGTGAACGCGAACGCATCGCGTTCACGAGGACAATGACGAACGGCAAGGCCGCAAACGCGAAAAGCGACATCTTCACGTCGATCCGAAACATGATGACGACGATGCCCACGAGGCCAAGGAGGTCGCCGAACGCGTTCAGCACGCCCGACGAGAAGAGTTCACTAATTGCATCCACATCGTTCGTCGCCCGCGTAACCAACCGACCAATCGGCGTGCGGTCGTAATAGCGAAGGCTCAGTCGCTGCAGGAAGTCGAACACGTCTATTCGCAGGTCGCTCATCGCACGCGCGCCACCAAGCTGCATCGCGTAGACCTGAACAAATGAAAGGAACTGAGTTACAATAAGAAGAATCGAAAGGAGCACGCCCGACCGAAAGAGATGTGAAGAATCTCGTGCACCTGCCGCGCTCACGACCTGCCCCATGAGGAGCGGTCTCACCAGCCCAATTGCGGTGATCACGATGAGTGTGACGAGCGACAACACGACGAACTTCGAGTGAGGCAACAGATACGGCCACAGCCGCCGCATGAGACGCGTGTCGTACGCCTTGCCGAGGGCGCTTTCGTCGTGGAAAGCTCTTTCCTGAGCACGCGACTTATCCGTCCCGCCTTCCTGCGTTGCGCTCATAGATGCTCCTCGTGCGCGAGCGCATGCAGTGCCGTTTCGCGGCGCTGCTCTTCCGCGAAAGTCGCATACACGCCTGGCCGTGCGAGCAGTTCGTCGTGAGTCCCGGTCTCGACGATCACGCCCGCGTCAAGAACAACGATGCGATCGCAACGTGCGGCGGCTGCGACGCGATGGGTAATCAGGATCACGCTTCGACCCTTGGCGTGTGCCTCAATCGCGTGCAGGATTGCCGCTTCGGTTTTTGCATCAACCGCGCTGAGCGGATCGTCCAACACCAGCGCTTTCGGCGAAAGCAAGAGCGCGCGAGCAAGCGCGATGCGTTGCTTCTGGCCGCCCGAGACCTGCACGCCACGTTCGCCTACCACCGTGTCGAACTGCTCCGGCAAACGTTGCACGTCGTCATAAACCTGGGCCTCGTGCGCAGCGCGCTCGATGAGCACCGCTGCTTCAGGCGTGTCTGGTTTGTCGAGTGCGAGTCCAATATTGTGCGCGACCGTGCTCGAAAAGAGAAACGCGTCCTGTTGCGCGTAGCCGATAGCCTGGCGGACGCTCTTCACGGGCAGTGTGCACACGTCAAGACCGTCGAGAAATACGGTCCCTTCAGGCGTTGGCAGGAGGCGCGCGAGCAACATCGCGAGAGTGCTCTTGCCCGAACCCGTTTTGCCTACGATCGCAAGCGACTGTCCCGCTTCCAACTCAAACGTAACTCCGACAAGTACATTTTTAGTCCCGTAAGCAAAGTTCAGATTCCTTACAGTAATTGCGCCTCCGAAGCCCGCAGGTGGATGACTCGACCCGTCCACGATCTCGGGTTCCGCGTCGAAGACCTCCTTGAGGCGGATGAAGCCGGCGCGACCGCGCTGAATCATGGCTATCGAAAATCCGAGCGCGAGCATCGGCCACGCCATGCGCATCGACGCCTGCCAGAATGCGAAAAACTGACCCTGCGAAATTCCACCATTAGCGGGGCCGGCAAGAAGCAGCGTGGCGCCGTACCAGAAAAAAAGGAGGGTTCCGGAAGCACTTACCGCACCGACCATCGGACCGAGCGATCCGCGGAGACGTGCAATGGCAAGCGAAGCCTTCAGATAGGCGGCATTTGCCTTTGCAAACCGCTCGCGCTCGAAAGGCTCAAGCGCGAACGAACGCACGACTCGAACTCCCGCAAGGTTGCTTTGCACGGCTTCGCTGAGTTTTCCGAGGGTCTCTTGGTTGTCACGGGTTCGCGTATAGAGACTCTTCGAGAGCGTCCTCGTGAACACAACAAGCAGCGGCATGTTGGCAAGCGATACGAGCGTGAGCTTTACCGAGATGACGACCATGATCTGCATGGCGCTTCCAAACGCAAAGATCACGTTCACAATGTTGAGAACGCCGAACCCGAAAAGTAACCTAACTTGTTGCAAATCGCTCGTCGCTCGGCTCATGATGTCGCCGACCGACATGCGGCGATAGAACGCGGTGCCGAGGCAGTGCAAGCGATCGAGGAGCACGACTCGAAGCTCGTACTCGACGTCGCGCCCAGCATTGAAGACGAACCAGCGACTCGCAATACGACAGAAGAACGCAAAGAGCGCCAACACAAGCATCGCGAGTCCGGGCTTCCACGCCTCACTTGCTCTGCCCTGGAAGATAGAATCGATCGCCCAAATAGAGCAGCGATCGATCCGGTTCATCGCAACTTGAAACGTGAGCAGCATGACGCCACCCACGAAGAATGCCCGCGTATGCCTTCTAAAGGTGCCCGACAAGGTTGTCGGAATCGATGCGGCTACGGCCTTCATGGGGCCCCGTCGTCAGAAGTCATCACGGCTGTCGCGGCGCACCTGGCCGCCGATGCGAAGACGCGAGCGTTGGCCTTTCACGACCTTCGCGCACGACGCCGAGATCGCCCACGTCGATCCGAACCGCAAGCAGTCCAAGAAGCACCCTTGCACCGCCTCGACCGTCAAGTTCCTGCACTATTCCTACTTTGCCCTCAAAGGCGCCCGAAAGGACTTGCACCTTCGCGTTACGATCGACGACCCCGCCGGGGTCGACGTCCACGATGCGAGCCCCTCTCGAAAGGCGGAGTGCGGGACGAGGTGCGGGCGCAGGCAGAGCCGCGACCGGTGGCGGCTCCGCGTCGACCTTCGGCTCCGCTCCCGAATCAGGCAGATTGCCTGTGCGTCGTGTACCGCGATCGCGACGAGGCGCTCTTCGCTCAGCTTCCCGACGCTCGTCCGCGGCTTTCTTTGCTTCCCACGCCGCTTGTTCGCGGTCGGCTTCTTCCTGCGCTTTCACTCTTGCGGCGCGTGCCAACATCCATTCGCGGTCGAGCTCAACGCAGTCGTTGTCCGGTGCCCACGCAATCAGCCGAAATACGGGTGCCAGCGCAACAATCGCGTCCTCGAGTTGCTCTTCAAGGACCGCAGCATGTTCGATAGCAACATCACGCGGAACGATCCATCCGACCCACAGGGGAGCGCCCGAAGCTTCGGCGCGATCAAGTGCGTCACGGAGCTGGTTGGTATCGATGCCACCAAGCTGTAATAGATCGTTTTCAGTTACTTTTAGCACGTATTGCTCTGGCAGCGATTCAAGTGCCGCGGTGAGCTCAAGTGCAAGGTCGGGCTGCGTCAGCCTTGCGCGAATGTTCCGAAAGTCGACCCAAGCATCGGGATGAACCTGAACGCTAACGTCTACCGAAGTTGCATCGATTTTCAACGCGAGGTGCGCGTGCATACGATGAGTGCCACGCACCATCGCAAGTGATCGCCCCTGTTCAAGCAACCGTTCGAGCCGTGCACGAGCCGCCGCATCGCGCCAGAAAATGACCCGCTGGTCGTCCACGCGATGGCCGTTACCGGCGTTTGGGTGATCGTCTGTGCCACCGATCTCCGCCGCAATCCCGAACGCCTCGAGGCGTGCTGCAACGGGCCTGGCCCAGTCGAGGAGGCGCCTTCTTATCGCGAGGCGAACATCACCACACTCCGTCGACGCGGCTCGCTCAGGAAGATAGGCGTCGAAGTCTGACGCATCGAGATTGAGGCGACTCGGTACTTCTGTGGGCGATTGCGAGTCAGACATCGAGCGGGCCTTGCCTGGCTCTGCCCGATAAGCCCTCCGTGTCTCGAGAACCTCGCGCAAAAGCCTGGAATTTGTCTTCGGTAAACCATGGTCGCACGCGAAAGACAAGACGCGTGACCCGGGGACCCGGTAGTCACGGCCGAGGAGGCACACCTTGACGCGCCGTGATGCGAGGCTTAACCCCATTGGGCTGGACCGCTCCATGCGGCCCTGATGGTGATTTGTGAAGCGGGACACACCGAAGCCCAAGGAAACGGAAGCGAAGACGTCCGACGAAGACGAAAGCGCAGAAGTCGAGGAGTCCGAAGACGGCGAAACGGTTGAGGCAGACGCCGAGGTGGTGCCTGAGGTTGCGGCCGTCCTCGACTTTGGCGAAGACGAGCCCGACCAAGACGGCGAGCCCGTTGTTGCAGCGGACGAGGATTCCGACAACGAGCGCCCCGATAGCGAATCGCGGTCGCTTGCGACGCTCGATCCGATGGCGGTGTACATGCGCGAAGTGCAGCGTCATCCGTTGCTTTCGGCCGAAGAAACGCGAGAGCTTGCGGAGCGATTCGTAACCACGCAAGATCCGAAAGCCGCCGCGAGACTTGTCACGTCAAATCTGCGTTTGGTCGTCAAGATCGCTTACGAATATCGCCGCGCGTACAAGAACATGATGGACCTCGTCCAAGAGGGCAACATCGGCCTGATGCAGGCGGTCAAGCGCTACGATCCGTACCGCGGCGTCAAGCTCTCGAGCTACGCAGCATGGTGGATCCGCGCCTATATCCTTCGGTTCATTCTGAATAACTGGCGGCTTGTCAAACTTGGAACGACGCAAGCGCAACGCAAGCTCTTCTTCAACTTGAAGAAGAAGCGGGACGAGCTCGTCGCGCGCGGCATAGACCCGTCGTACGCAGAGATTGCCAAGCAGCTCAACGTCCCAGAGTCTGACGTCGCTGAAATGGACGTTCGGCTCTCATCGAACGAGCGATCCCTTGATGCACCCGTTGGCGATGCCGACGGACGCTCGACGACTAAGATCGATACGATGCCGAGCTACGAGGAATCGCCCGACATGCAAGTCGCCGGCGAAGAGCTCCAAACGCTCCTGCGCGAAAAGCTCACAACGTTCCGGTTGACGCTGGCCGGTCGCGACAAGGAGCTCGCCATTTTTGACGAACGTTTGGTCGCAGAAGATCCGCTCACGCTTCAGGAGCTGGGAGACCGCTTCGGAGTTTCGCGCGAACGCGTAAGACAGCTCGAGCACCGCGTAACGACGCGCTTACGCGAATACTTGAAGAACGAAATTCACGACGTCGCTGAGCTGACGTGACCACGGTCGCGGCTGGCGGTGTTCTCTATGTGGTCGCGACGCCAATCGGCAATCTCGGCGATTTGTCACAGCGTGCGATCGATATTCTAAAGAGCGCGACGCGTCTCCTTGCTGAGGACACGCGTCGGGCGCGATCGCTTCTCTCTCACATCGGAATTAGCCACCCTCGCGTTGAACGCTTCGACGCGCACACCGAAGACGCGCGCACCGAGACCATCTTGGCCGCTCTTGAAGAGGGCGAATCGATAGCGCTCGTGAGCGATGCAGGAACACCGCTCGTGAGCGATCCTGGAGCAGGCCTCGTCGCGTTGTGCCGGGCGCGTGGTCGTCGCGTAGTACCGATCCCCGGCGCGAGCGCCGTACTCACCGCGCTCATGGGGTGCGGTCTTTTGCAATCGGGTCGGTTTCATTTCTTTGGCTTTATTGCACGGAGCGGCGTCGCTCGTAACGATGCTCTGGCGCGAATAGTCAATGAAACTGACGTTGTGGTTCTCTTTGAGTCTGCCGACCGCACGGATGCGACAATTGTCGAGCTGGCGGCGCTGCAGCCAGAGCGCCGCGCCTCGATTGCGCGAGAGCTGACGAAAGTTTACGAGGAGTTTCGTTCAGGCTCGCTGAAAGAGCTGGCGACGGAAACCACGACGCCGCTGGGCGAGGTCGTGATTGTACTTGGCGAAATAGTGCGAGAAGACGAGCCGATTTCGGACGAAGCGCTCGATGCGCGCATCGACACCGCTCTTCTGCGCGGTGAGCACGCAAAGACCATCGCTTCGCAGCTTGCCGCTTGGTCGGGCAGGCCGCGGCGTGATGTGTATGGGCGCGTCGTAGGGCGGAAGTTGGCGAGAAACGTGCGCCGATGATTACAGCGCCTCGCCAAGCGCCCGATCCACGGCAGTCTGACTGAACCCAATGAGCATGCGTCCGCGCACGTCGATCACTGGAATGCTCCCGCCGCGAAGACCAGCACGCGCCAATTTGTCGCGCATTTCGCGACCCGCCGAGGGGTCGGCCTCGATGTCTTTTTCGAGCACCTTTACGCCCTTGCGCTTGAGGTATGCGGCCGCTTGGTGGCACGGCTGGCACCACTCGGCGCCGTAGATGATGACCGGTGTCTGCGGATTTGCGGGTCCACCCGGCGCTTCTTGTACCGGCACGTCGGGGTTCGGCGCGGTCGCGGATGAGGACACACTCGGGCCAGCCTGTTGACCATTCGCGCGGGCCAGCTTCTCGAATTCGGCGCGCGTCGTGATTCGAATCGGAAACCGGCCATCCGGCTGCGCCTGACGGAGGTCCGCGACGAAGATGCGATCGTCCTTCGTGCCGTCGGCCTTGCTCGGGTCAATCACGCGAACGTGCTCACGCCGACTCGGCGGCACGTCTGGCACTGATTGCGCCACGTGAAAATCGCCGAAATCATCGAACCAAGTGAGCAACATACCTTGCGAGTCCGCACGCACGATGACGGCCATCTCTTCGGATGCTCGCGGCTTGCACGCTGGAGCGATCGGCAAGACAAGTGCCATGAGCGCGAACGCAATCACCCAACGTTTCAACCTCACGCGTCAACCTCTTCCGATAGCTTCGCCCACTCCATGAGCATCGAATCAATCTTACGCTGAAGTGACTGTTCTTGCGCCGCAAGCTCGGCAAGTTTCTCCCAATCGTCCGGCGAGTGTTCTCGCAGCCTCGCGCGCATTGCGTCCACCGTAGCCTCGGAGCGCGCAATTTCCTTCTCAAGGTCGACAACACGCCGTTTTTTCCGCTCCAACTCGCGTCGGCTGGCCTTGTTCTCCTCGAACGTGGCCTTCCCTGCAGCAGGCTCCTTTGAGGCAGTGCGCCCTCGGGCGGCCTCAGTTTCCGCCTCAAGTCGCAGCTGCTCCTGTTCGGCAAAGTCAGCAAAATTGGTCGAGAACAGCTCGCAAATGCCGTTCTGTACCCGAAGCACGCGGGTGCTTACGTTCTCGAGAAACCTGCGATCGTGGGAGACAAAAAGCACCGTGCCTTCAAAGCCAGCGAGAGCCTCTTCGAGAATTTCCGCAGCAGGAATATCGAGGTGGTTCGTCGGCTCGTCGAGATAGAGCAGGTTGCGCGGCTCGAGCAACAGCTTCGCAAGGGCAAGCCGGGAGCGTTCGCCGCCAGAAAATCCGGCTACACGGCGGAGTGGATCGTCACCCCAAAACCGAAAGCGAGCAAGGTACTGGCGCGCGCCGTCGACTGTGAAGTCGCCTCGAATTCGGCGCACTTCGTCGACCGGTGTGAGTGACGGATCGAGCTCGCCAAGGTGCTGATCGAAGTATCCCTCCTGCAAATTCGTACCGCGTTTCACCGAACCTCGATCGTCGGGCATGCCGCGGCCAGCGAGTAACTTGAGCAATGTCGTCTTACCCGCGCCGTTCGGTCCAACGACCGCGATGCGATCGCCGCGACTGACAAGGATGTTGACGTTTTCAAAGAGCGTGCGTCCACCTCGCGAAGCGGTGAGTCCCTTAGCGTCGATGACAATATCGCCCGATCGAAGGGCAGGCGAAAATCGAAACGCTACCCTCTCGGCACTCGACCATATGTCTTCAGGGTTCTCTGCGCGCTCGAGCTTTTCGAGCATCTTCCTACGGCCTTGCGCCTGCTTGGTGTTTTGACCGGCGATGTTGCGACGAATGAAGTCTTCGGTCTTCGCGATCATCTCCTGTTGCCGAAGAACCACCGTGCGTTCGCGCTCAAGATCTCCTTCGCGCGCTACGACATAGTCAGAGTACTTGACGGGATAGACTCGAAACGATCGCGCGCCTAACTCGAGCGTCTTGTCCGTAGTCGCATCGAGGAACGCGCGATCGTGCGAGACCAACAAGACGGCAGCGCGGAGCCCACGCAAGTATCCCTCGAGCCACGTGATGGTCTCGAGATCGAGGTGATTTGTCGGCTCGTCAAGTAAGAGAAGTTCGGCGTCGGAAGCGAGCGAAACACCCAGGAGCAGACGGCCTCGCTCCCCTCCGGACAGGGTCGAAACCGCACGATCGAGATCGCTCGTCGCGAATCCAAGCCTTGAGCCAAGTTCCGCCACCCGCCGCTCGAGCGCATCGCCTTGCGCGACGTGATACGCATCTTGCAGACGTCCAAGCTCGTCGAGTGCCTCGGAGGATCCGGTAGCGGCCGCATGCTCTGCATTCGCCAGTTGCTCGCGAAGCACGACAATTTCCTGGAAGCCAGACAGGAAGGCATCAAGAACAGTTCCGTTTCCTGATAGTTCATGTGATTGACGATAATACGCGAGGCGTGCCTCTTTGCGACGCAGCACGAAGCCCTCCTCGGGCTCGAGCTCGCCCGCAATCAAGCGCAGGAGGGTCGACTTGCCGGCTCCGTTTGGCGCCACCATGGCGACGCGATCGCCAAGCGCCAGCGAAAACGAGACGTCGTTGAAGAGCGGCTCGCCGAGATACCCAAACCTGAGACTGGTCACTTCGAGAACGGTCATCGACCCGCCGGAAATACCAAATTTGGACTCGTTACGGGGCGGAGACCGCCGTTAGGCCTGCAGCACGGCAAAGCGCCTCGACGTCGCCCACCGACGCGTAGGGGCCACTCTTGTAGTACCAGGTCACCTGATTGCCCGGTGAGCAGCCTTGTCTGCAGCCCGCAACAAGGTCGAGTAGCGGGCACGGGCCGTCTGACCAAATCGACCCGGAAGTCGCTCTGCATGCTGTTTCGTCGCGCGTGCGGTCCGCATCCGAAGCGCCGGCCTTCTCCACGCACTCGGTACGTGCCGCGTTTTGGCAGCTGCCGTAGACGGCGCTAGCGCAGGAGGTACCACCATCGTGCGAAGGCTCGACGAAACAAAGTGAAGGCTCATGACCTGTGCACACAAAGCCGTCGGCGCAAGTGGCGCCTTGGCCGCACGTCTTCAGACAGAAGCCGCCACTCGTGCTGATGTAGCAGCGTTCGTCGCTGACACATTGGGCATCCGTTCGGCACGTTGTCGTGCAGATGCCTGCTTTGCGCTGTGCGTTGCCTTCGAGCAGCAAGCACTGACCGCTCTCGCACGCAAAGGAGGACGTGCACGCGTACCCGTTCGGGACCCGATCGTCCGAAAGAGTCTTTGTCTCAATTTGTACGCACGCTGTTACGAATACGGCCGCAAATGTCGAGATGAGCCACATCGGTCGCTTCATCGCATCACCTCAAGCAATTCAGTAAGACTTTGGGCAAACGGAACACGATCGGTGGCCGATTGCTGCACGTAACGCTCAATCGTCGGCATCTTTGCAACTGCTTCATCAAGTTGACGGTCATGGCCCTTGACGTAAGCGCCAACGCCGATGAGGTCGCGCTTTTCTTCGTACAGACCGGCAAGCGATCGCAACCTGTGTGCCGCGTTGCGCTGCTCGGGCGTCGTCACGGCATCCATGACGCGGGAGAGCGATACCGCGACATCGATCGCTGGGTACCGCCCCCTCGCCGCGATCGATCGATCAAGAACGATATGGCCATCAAGTGTGCCTCGAACTTCATCGGCGATGGGTTCCTCCATGTCCGACCCTTCCACGAGAACGGTATAGATCGCAGTAATCGCGCCACGCGCCCCTTGCCCCGCACGTTCGAGTAGGCGCGGAAGCTTCGCAAAAACGCTCGGCGGGTAGCCTCGGCGCGCAGGTGGTTCACCCGCCGCGAGGCCTACTTCGCGCTGTGCCCTCGCGTAACGTGTGATTGAGTCGACCAACAGCAGGACGCTTGCACCTTGATCACGAAAGTACTCTGCGTAGGCGGTTGCAACTTCGGCCGCTCGCATACGCTCGAGCGCGGTGACGTCACTCGTTGCGACGACAACGATGCTCCTTTTTTTTCCGTCGACACCGAGCGAATGGTCAAGAAACTCAACGACTTCGCGACCGCGCTCTCCAACAAGTGCGACGACCACCACGTCGGCCTCGGCGCCGCGTGCGATGGCTCCGAGAAGTGTGCTCTTTCCGACGCCAGACCCGGCAAAGAGCCCCACGCGCTGCCCGCGACCAAGCGTGAGTAGGCCGTCGATCGCTCGCACGCCCGTCGTCAACATCGAGGCGATTGGCGGCCGCGAAAGAGCCGCGGGTGGCGGAGCATCGGCCGAGACGAATGTTCCTTTCGTGATCGCGCCACGACCGTCGATGGGTCGACCAAGGCCATCCACGACACGCCCGAGCAACTCTTGCGACGCACGCACCTGGAATGGCGCGCCCGTAGTCTCAACTTCATCATCGGGGCCGACGCCCACGAGAGGGCCAAGCGGCATCGCCACCGCTTCGCCGCGTAAGAAGCCAACCACTTCCGCCATCAGCGGGTCGCCTCGGCGTATGATGTGAACAACATCGCCAACCCGCACACCCGGCATCGTGAAGCGAAGGGCGAGGCCCGTTACGCTGGTAACACGACCGGTAATGCGCAACGAATGAGCCTGCGCAAGCTTTTGACGAATGGCTTCCCGATCGAGCACCGCTCGACCATAGCGCGAGCGGTGCTCAATTCAACGCTCGGCGCCGTCGTTTATCCAAGCCTCGATCGCCGCGATTTCGGTGGCAGAGAGAGGCGCGCGGCTCTTGGGCATGCGCGGCACGTTGCAACCGGCCGGTCCCTTGAGCGTTTGGACGAGAAAGCTCCCTGCTGCGTCGCCCTTGGCTACGCGCGCGTTACCCGGACAAACGCGAGCCGCAACGTCCACAAGGGCCGCATAGGCACCGTCTTCGGTGGCCATGCGAAGCGTGCCTTGATCGTAGACCGTGTGACAGTCCCCACACTTGCTCGACAGAATCGGGTAAACGTCAGCAAACTTGACGGGTACCTTTGCAGCGCCGGTACTACCGTCCTCCGCCGATGTACCCCCGTCCTCGCGTTCCGGTGGGACGCTGCTCGCGGGTGAACAAGCGACTAAGAGGGTTGCAACTGCGAATAGGAGAAATTTGGCCACGGATTCACCGAAGAAGGAAAGGAGCAGCGTCACCTTCGCTCCTTCTTAGCCGGCCCGACCATGCGCGCAAATGCACACATTATTGACACGATTGCATTGCAATCGTTCACAATCAGCGAAAACGAACGCCTGCTCCCCGACCAAACGACTCTCCCAGCTCGAGTACGTCATAGCGGTCAAGCGCCCCACGAAGCGCGCGGGCGTCGTGAATTGCTGCCTGTCCGACGTGAAGCTGCCCGATGCGATCGGAGGGCGAGAATGCACCGTCCGTCCGCTCCATCGAGAGCCGCTCGGCGTCGTACGTCGCCACTTGGCAATCCGTCGCGACAATCGAATAGTCGTCGCCGCGGCGCAACTCGATCGTCACTGTTCCCGTAACGAGCGCTGCTATGTTTTCAAGAAGCGCACGCTTCACGAGTTCGGCTTCAGGGTCGAACCACCTGCCCTCGTAGAGCCAGCGGCCAAGCTTGCGTCCTAAGGTTTCGTAGAGCTCGAGCAAGTTCTGCGGTGCGATCGCCGATAGCAAGCGCTCGTACGCAATGTGTAGAAGAGCCATCGCTGGTGCTTCGTAGATTCCGCGGCTTTTTGCGAAGATCACCCTGTTCTCGATTTGATCACTCATCCCGAGACCGTGGCGTCCAGCGATCTGGTTTGCCTGCCGAATCAATTCTGTCAGAGAGCTGAACGTTGATCCGTTCAACGCGAAAGGCATCCCGCGGGCAAATGAAACTTCTACGGTCTCATTTTCAATCGGAACATCGCGCTTCCAAAAAGCCACACCCATGATGGGATCGACGACGTGCATCGAAACCCCAAGTTTTTCGAGCGCCTTTGCCTCATGCGTCGCACCAAGCATGTTCGCATCGGTGCTGTAGGCTTTCTCGTCCGTTGTTCCGTACGGCAACCCAATTTGTGCCAAATACTGTGACATTTCGGTGCGACCACCGAGCTCGGCGACGAACGCTTGGTCGAGCCACGGCTTGTAAATACGCAAGGTCTCTGACTCGAGGAGCCCGTACCGAAAGAAGCGCTCGATATCGTTGCCACGGTGCGTGCTTCCGTCGCCGAAGTAGTTCACCCCGTCTTCGCGCATGGCGCGCACGATCAAGGTTGCCGTGACCGCGCGGCCGAGCGGTGTCGTGTTGAAATACTTGCGGCCTGCCGTCTGCAAAAAGAACGCGCCGCACGCAAGCGCCACGACACCTTCGCGCGCCAGGGCTTCGCGAGCGTCGATTAACCGCGCAACCTTCGCGCCGTGCGTCTCGGCGATCGCGAGCACCGCACCCAAATTTGGTTCATCAGGTTGACCAAGATCGGCGGTGTACGCGTACACGTTCATGCCGCGCTTCGTGAGCCACGCAACGGCGGTGCGCGTGTCTAGGCCGCCGGAGAATGCGAGGCCGAGCTTTTCGCCCGGGTCGGGAAGACGATCGACGATCGTGTGCATCGCGCACCATCGTTGATCCGGAGCAAGCCGGACGCAACGCTACTCGCCAACCGCCGTCTCTTCCTCACTCTTCGGCGTGGCTGACGCGCGAAGCTCGGCGTCCAGGGATTCGAATAGCTCGCGCGCGCGGGCCGTCAGGGTCGTTGGTATCGTGACTTGGACGAGGATGCCGAGCGCCCCACGGCCACGACCATCTAGCCGAGGGATACCCTCGCCTCGAATCGTGAACATGGTGCCTGACTGCGTGCCCGGCGGAAGTTGAACCACGTGCGAACGAGTTTCGTTCTCAAGCGAGGGCACTGAGATTTCGCCCCCAAGAACCGCCGCGGTTACCGGAACGGACACGCGGGTCACGAGATCGCAGCCGTCACGCTCGAATCGCTCGTCCTCCTCGACGTCGACCTCGACGTAAAGATCGCCGGCTGGCGTACCGCCCGGACCCGCAGCGCCCTGCCCAGGTACCCTGAGTCGTTGACCGGCGTCGATGCCCGCGGGAAAGGTGACCATCACTTTGCGCGCCTTCTCGACGGCACCACGGCCACTGCACGTCTTGCAAGGGTTTCGGATGAAACCGCCTTGCCCTTCGCAGCGCGGGCACGTCGAAGTGAACATCACGAAGCCGCGCTGGCTCGACACCTGACCAGAGCCACGGCATTGCTGACACGACTCTGGACGCGTGCCAGCTTTCGCTCCGGTCGCACCGCAATCTTGGCAAGGTGCTGGAGCGCGGACTTGGACCTCCCGCTTGCAGCCAAATGCCGCATCACGGAGCGAAAGCCTCACCTGGACGCGCAAGTCTTTGCCGCGGCGTGGGCGAGTATCGCCGAACGGCCCACCCATCGACCCGGAGAACATGTCCGAAAAGAGGTCTTGAAGGTTCGAGAACATATCGAACCCAGAGCCGGCGGGAGCTTCACCGCCCGTGAGGCCAGCGTGGCCAAACCGATCGTAAACGCCGCGTTTTTGGTCATCCGAAAGCACTTGGTAAGCTTCGTTGACTTCCTTGAACGCCGCCTCGGCCTCCGCATTGCCCGGATTGCGATCGGGGTGGTGCTTGAGAGCCTCGCGACGGTAGGCCTTTCGCATGTCGTCAGACGTTGCCGTGTTCGACAGACTCAGAACTTCGTAATAGCAGCGCTTCATTAATGAGCCTCGGCGGCCGAAAGAACCGGGTCATCTGAGAACATAAGCGCCAGACGCATCATGTCAACGGAGGCTGTGGCTGTGGGTGGAGCGGAGACTCTTCCGACGGTACGGCAGCGGTGGCACCTTCGACCGTCGCTTGCACCCGTCGCAGCTCGTCAATTGTCACAAGATGCGCC